>JAQUWR010000004.1:0-35616 GCA_028692745.1 Minisyncoccota bacterium | reverse complement strand
TTTCTATTTTTATTATCACTAAGTCCGGATTAATTGTTGAAGCAATAATATATACACCTAAAAGAACAAGCAATCCTACAAATACAGCTATAATTCTTTCTTTGGCAATTATTATTTTAGCTGTTTCTCCTTGAGCAATAATTATATTAACTCCATTATAAATAATAACTAAAACAGCTATTATTGCTCCTGCAGAAATAGCTACTTTTACAAAATATTCAAAAATATTAGCTGCATCTTCTGATGCATCAAATCCCTCGTATTGATTTTCAAGACCATAAGCAAAAAAAGGAACAAGAATTAAAATTAAAATTAATATGATTTGATATGGTTTCATGTAATATTTTTAATCTTCATTGTTTGGTCCTTCGTTAGATTCTTTCAAGGTAAAAAAAACTGTAATTGTCCAAAAAGGAAGAGCTCCTAAATAAGGAATATATTCACCAATAGTTGCTCCTAAAAACTTAAAACCTCTTTTAAAGTCTTTTCTGTCAATTTTTACCTTTATTCCTTTTCTAAACCAGAGCCATGACCCTAAAAAAACAAGCCCTATCGTGTCTGTAATCCCTACATCATCTAACCCAAAACAAACAAGAATTATTCCTATAGCGTCAAGCATTAAGGCAAAAGGAAAAATAATTATTAACTCTGGATTAATTTTTAATCCTAACATTTTATTGATTTTAAAATAATATATGATATAATTATTATAGTATTTTTTATAAATATTGTAAACTACAAAAAATGAATAAAAATCACATACAAAAATCTATTGTTTTTGTTATTATTGGTTTGTTATTTTTACCTTTAATGGCAAGCGCTGCTCCTGATATACTCGGAGGAATTGTAAATGCTCTTGGGATAAACCTAGACGATATGGCTAACTCTATTCTCAGTGCTTTTTTTGGTTTAATCGCTAGTTTAGTTGCTGGAATACCAGCAGCTGCTCTTTCTTTTTTAAACTGGGTAGCTGGTCCTGACTTCCTTCAAATAAGTATGACCAACAGTGGTCTTAGCTTGGGCGACCCTAGATACAATACATTGGTAGGAACAGGATGGGAAATAACAAGAAATTTAGCTAATGTTGCTTTAATATTTGGATTAGTTGTTATTGCAATAAATATTATTTTGGGTAGCCAAGAGGTTCAAGCAAAAAAATCTTTAATTAATTTTGTACTTATTGCAATTTTAATTAATTTCACTCCTGTTATTTGCGGACTTATTATTGATGCTTCAAACTCATTAACTTATTATTTTATGCAAGAAGGTATAAGGGGAGATCTCGTTAATTTTCTGAAACAATCCATACAAGAAAATCGAAATATGGATTTTGTTGCATTAATTGTTTTTTTCTTTTTTGGTATATTTTCTGCTGTAATATATTTACTTTACGCTTTGCTTTTTGCAGCAAGATATATCATGCTATGGATTTTAATTATTGTTTCTCCTATTGCTTTTGCTTCAAAAGTTTTTCCTAAGTCAAAATATATAACAATGGTTTTTCCTAGCTATTGTTATTGGGATGAATGGTGGACTCAATTTATACAATGGAACGTAATAGGTATTCCTGCTGGATTTTTCATTTACCTTTCAAATGTAGCAATGGTAGAAATGGCTGCAGGAGGCATGTTCGCTGATTCAAGTGGCATATCAGTTTTTGGCACATTATTTACTTTTGCCATGCCCTTTATATTCATGGCAATAGGTTTCTTTACTACAATGTCTTCAGGAGGAGCAGTAGGAGCAAAGATAAGTGGAGTGGCAAAAAACATAGGAGGAAAAGCCAAAACCGCTATTGTTGCTGGAGGAACCGGTGCTGCTCTTGGTTTTGCTTCAGGAGCAAATGCTGGATATAAATCAGAAGCAAGGCTTGGAACACTACGAGGGGCGTTTAAGGGAGCTGCTCAAGGGGCACTAACGGGCGGAGAAGCAGAAAAAGGAGAAGTAAAAAGATGGGTTCAAAGAGAAATAAAAGAACCTTTAGGATTATCTCCTTTAGGCAAAGCAGATACTGAAGAAGAAAAATTAATAAAAGAAGAAACAGAGAATATGAAAAAAATAGACAAAGAAAAAAGATTGTCTATCGCAAAAAGTAAACCAACAACGGCTCCAGGAATGAGACAAAAATTAGCAGCTATTAGTGCTTCTATAGATGAGCGAGATTTAGATGACGAAACAATGGAATGGGTTGCTAATGAAAAAAACAAAGAAATGCTTAAAGGTTGGAATTTTAATTTTAAAAACGCTGCTAAATATGCTCCTGAATACTCTGAAAAATTAACAGGAAAAACCACTCAAGCAACAATTAATAGTATGCCACCAAAAGAAGCAAGGGAAAAAATAAGAATAAAGTCTTATGAAGATATCGGTGTTCGGGCTGCTTTGTCTGATGACAAATATCTTAAAAATATCAAAGACTTTGGAACACGAGAACAAAACGATGCCCTTGAAGACACTACTTTATTTTCTAACTTAACGCTTGAACATATTATAAAAGTTGATGATAAAAATCTTAAAAATCTTGGGAAAAACATGACTCATGGTCAAAGAAATGCCCTTAATGAAAATGATGCATTAAAAAAAGAATTTAAAGAAATGAAAAAGGCAAAAGATTATGTCGCCTCAGAACTCCCAATTCAATCATCTGGAATGAACAAACCAATGGAAGAACATTTTAAAAAAGTTGAAAAAAAACTACAAATAATCTTAAATGAAAGACTAAAAAAAGACTCGGATATCGATATAAGTCAAGAATTAAAATAAAAAATGGGTATTTGATAATTTTAATCATAATACCCAAGATCTTCCATCACTTCTTTTCCGCTTCTCTTTTTTTTGTTTTCTGTTTGAGAAGGGTTTTGATTTTTTGATACTTGTTGAGAAATTATTTGTGAAAGAGCTATAAGTTCTAAAAGAGGATTGCCTCCTTCTTTTCCTCCAGCAGAAGTTTCTATCTTTATGTATTTATCTCCTGCTATTTGCGCTTTCAAAAGATCATTGATTCTTATTATCGATTTCTCGTATTTTTTTTCAAAATTTTCTGGATCATCTTTCCACTGGCTTTGAACCTCGGTTTTTGATTGTCCTGTCATTTCTGAAATTGAATCAATGATTGGACCAATTGCTTCGGTTGTTCTTTTTATTTTTTCAGCATCAGCCTCAACCACAATCGCTTCTTTTTCAAATTCAGCAAGTTTTTTTCTAGTAGAAGCTTCGATATATCTTTTGTCTGATGGTTCAATTTGAACCACTTTTATTTTGACAACTTCAACACCAAAATCTTCTCTTATCTTTTCAATTGTTGAATCCTTCATTTCTTTTTCAAAATAATCTCCAAGGGAAATAGATTCAGAAAGATTAATCCATTCAATATAATCTCTCTTTCTTATTTCATCTCTAACACCGCCTTGAATAAAATTAGCAGCGCTTCCATACCAATTTTGTATTTTATATATCGCTTTAACTGGATTAATTATTCTCATCTCAACAGCTAAACCAATATTAATTGGCATCAGACTGTGATCTTCGGCTGAAGAAATTCCAACAAAATAAACATAGGACTTGACAAGGACTGATTTTAAAACCTCTTGTTTAGAAATGCTTTCTCCTTTCTCTGAATATTTTGTCCATTTCAGCCTATAAACATATCTTCGCTGAAACGGCCAAAGAAAAAAGCACATTCCTTTAATTTCTTTTTGGTGTATCTTCTTGTCGCTTTCTTTAACTATATTCCAGTTTAAATCAAAGCCAAAATCTTTAAATTTAAGAAAAAGCTTTTTAAATCCCATTCCCTCAACAAGGATTATAGCAAATCCTTCTTCTGGAAATGTCCCAAAAACATCATTGGGCGCCCAGATAAAGTAAAGAACAATAAAGGTGGCTATTAAAATAATAATTATTCCAATTATTCCTCCAGCAATACCAACAAATAAAGCCAAGATAATGGCAATAATTGCAAAGCCTGCAATAATGAAAAGCCCTTTGAGAAAGGTTTTTTTCTCTGTTGCAAACTTTTCTTCCATTTCTTTTGACATTTTCTTTTCTCCTTTTTTTGTTTTCAAGTTACGATAAACCCTTTTAGGGTATACATATATAATAAACTATTAATACTTATTTGTCAATATTGCCCTTGATAAACCCTTCCTTTGTATGATAAAATACAATTATTATTATGGAAAAAGAACCATCAAAAGAATTTTTCTGGAAAACATATGAAAAGCTTCCTGAAGATTTAAAAGAAGCTATCTTTTCTGAAAACAATAATGAAGCTGTAAAAACAATTTGCAGTCGTCTTAATTTAACAGAAGAACAATCTTCTTTGGTTGCTAAATACACTGGAAGAACTTTAATGGGACTTCTTCCTTTAAAAGAACTGCCAATTACTTTAGAATTAGAATTAAATATTGAAGAATCTGTTGCTAATCAAATTATTAAAGAATTAACGTATGCTATTTTCAGACATTTAAGAGTTTCTTTAAATAAAATATATAGTGATAATTATTTTGAAAATATTCCCCTAGAAGAAGATGCAAAAATTCAAAAAGATGCTATAATAGAAAAAAAAGAAAAACCAATAAAATATGATAGTTATGACCCTTATAGGGAAGTATTATAATTATGCCATTTCAAGTACCACAATTTATAGAACATGATCCTAAACTTTTAGGACCATTTACTTTAAAACAAAGTGTTTACATTGGTGGAGCATTGGGAATTTCTTTTTTCTTATACTTTTCTTTAGCCCAAACCAATTTCTTTTTATATGTTCTTATTTGCGGCCTTGTATTCGGCATAGCGCTCGCCTTAGCTTTTGTAAAAATTGAAGGATTAGGAATTCCGCTTGTTATAAAAAATTTCATAAACTTTAATTTAAATACAAAATTATATAAATGGGAAAGAAAAGAAACGCCTGTTTTCCTTCCAACTAAAAAATCAAATAAAGTAGAAGTAAAAGAAGAAAAAACAAAATTAAAAATAAAAGACAGTGGTCGAATCGAAAAATTAAATAAAAAAATATATTTTTAAAATGTCTGCAAACTCCTCACAACAATTTATTCCAGTTGAACAAATAAGAGAGGGTGTCATGGTAATGAAAGATAAATCCTTAAAAGCAATTTTAATGGTTTCTTCTATTAACTTTGCTTTAAAATCTGAAGAAGAACAAAGTGCTATTGTTTTTAATTTTCAAAACTTTTTAAATTCTTTAGATTTTTCTTGTCAAATAATTGTTAGCTCAAGAAAAGTAAATATTACTGGTTATATAGATAAAATTAGAACATTAGAAAACGAACAAAAAAATGAACTTCTTAAAATACAAACTGCTGATTATAGAAAATTTATTGAAGAAATTGTAGCAGAGGGTTCTATTATGAGTAAAAATTTTTATGTTATTGTTCCTTATCATCCCTTAATTGAAATAGCTGGAGCCTCTTCTAGTAAAAAAAGTCAAACTCCTAGTGCTGCTAATTTAACTGAACAAAATTTTCAAACAGGAAAATATCAATTATGGCAAAGAATGGAATATGTATCTCTTGGTTTAAAGCGTTGCGGATTAAAATCAATTCCTTTAAACACAGAAGATATTGTTGAGCTTTTGTGGAGCTTACATCATCCTAAACAATCAGAAATGGGCTATTTCCCTGATTTGCCACCTGAATTAATAAAATAAAATATGAATTTATTTAACCAACCTAAAAAACAAAAATTATTTGAACAAGAAGTTACTGGAATAAAGGACATTATTGCTCCTCCGGCAATTGAAATAAATCAAAACTTCGTAAACATTGAAGAAAAAATTGCTAAAACATATTTTGTTTTTTCTTATCCTCGTTATCTAACAATGGGCTGGTTAGCTCCAATTATTAACATGGACGTTCCTTTTGATCTTTCTTTCTTCTTTCATCCCATTGAAACTGGAACCATATTAAGACAACTAAGAAAAAGTGTAACAGAAGTACAATCAGAAATAATTGAAAGACAAGAAAAAGGTTTAATCAGAGACCCAGCCCTAGAGGTTGCTTATCAAGACTTAGAAGACCTTAGAGATAAACTTCAAACCGCTCAAGAAAAAATGTTTAAATTTGGTTTATATATCACAATTTATACTGATAATAAAAAAGAACTAGAGTTAATCGAAACAAAAATAAGGTCTGTTCTTGAATCAAGATTAATATATATTAAGCCAGCATTACTTCAACAAAAAGAAGGAATGATTTCTTGCATGCCTTATGGAATGGATCTTATTCAAATACATAACACTTTAAATACTGATCCTTTGTCTAGTTTATTTCCTTTTATATCTTTTGATTTAAGCTCTAACGAGGGAATATTGTTTGGTGTAAATAAACACAATCGCTCTCTTATTCTTTTTGATAGGTTTAGTTTAGAAAACGCTAACATGGTTATTTTTGCTAAATCAGGATCTGGAAAATCTTATGCTGTAAAGCTGGAAGTATTAAGGTCTTTAATGATGGATACCGGGTGTATTATTATTGATCCAGAAAATGAGTATAAACCATTAACTGAAGCTGTTGACGGAGCTTTCTTTAAAATATCTTTAAGCTCTGAAACGCATATTAATCCTTTTGATTTACCAGAACCAAGAGAAGGTGAAACCCCAGAAGATGTTTTAAGAAATAATATAATTAACCTCGTGGGATTAATGAGGATAATGTTAAACGGAATGACTCCGGAAGAAGATGCGATTATGGATAGAGCCTTAATGGAAACTTATGCTGCCAAAGACATTACTCCTTATTCTGATCCTAAAAAATGGAATAGTAACATTCCAATATTATCTGACTTAGAGTCTGTTTTAGAAACAATGCAAGGCGCAGAAAACTTAGTAGAAAGATTAAGAAAATTTACTAAAGGAACGTTTGCTTCTTTCTTCAATCAACGTTCAAACCTTTCAATGGACAAACCTTTAGTTGTTTTTGGTATTAGAGATATGGAAGATGAATTAAGACCAATCGCATTATTTATTGTTATGCGTTATATCTGGAATACTATAAGAGTATCTCTTAAAAAGAGGATTTTAGTTATAGATGAGGCTTGGTGGATGATGAAACAATCTGATGGAGCTTCCTTTTTGTATGGAATATGTAAAAGAGCTAGAAAGTATTGGCTAGGAGTAACAACTATTACTCAAGATGTTTCTGACTTTATTAGCTCAGATTACGGAAAACCAATTATTACCAACTCTTCTTTACAGTTGCTTTTAAAGCAAAGCCCGGCTTCAATTGACTTAGTCCAAAAAACTTTTAATTTAACTGAACAAGAAAAATTCCTTCTTTTAGAAAGTCCTGTAGGGGAGGGAATATTTTTCGCTGGACAAAAACACGTAGCTATTAGTATTGTTGCTTCATATACTGAAGATCAAATAATAACAACTACTCCTGAAGAGATTATTAAAATTAGAGATGCTAAAAAATACGGTCAAAGTAATGTTTAAAGTATTGGCTCTATAATAATTTTTCTATTTTCTCCTTCTCCAACACTTTCAATTTTAACGTCTAGTTTTTTTTCTAATTCTAGGTGGACTATTCTTCTATCAAAAGAAGCCGGCAATAATAATTCTTTTTTTTCTTTATCTCTAATCGCTTCATTAGCAGTATTTTGAGCTAACTCTCTTAAATAATCTTCTTTGTATTTTTTATAATCATCAATGTCTAAATTTAAAAAATAATCTTTTTGTGTTTTCTTTTTTATTATCTTTCTTAATAATAATTGCGTGTCAGAAAGAACGAGTCCTTGTTTTCCAATAAAAATATTAGCTTCTTTAGTTTTAATATTAACAACTAAAGATTCTCTACCATCTTCTTCTTTTTCTATATTTATTTTTTTAATTTCAGCTTCTGATCCTGCTTTTAAAAAAAACTCTTTAATTATTTTTTCGATTTCTTCTTTTTCTTCCATGTTTATTTTTTATTAAATATTTTTCTTTGTTGGAAAATGTTTAAAATTGTAGTTAACATCCAATACAAACCTAAAGCTGCTGGTAATTTAAACAAAACAAAAAAAGTAATAATTGGGATAATAAATAAAGTTTGCTTTTGAATCATTTCCGTCATTTGCTCCATTTGATCTTTTTCTTTATCTCCTTCTTTTTTAGCAGGTTGCATTGGTGTAGTTTTTACTTGAATAAACTGTGTTACTGCTGTAATAATTGCTATTAATATACTTGGTTGAGATAAATCAATGCTTAAAAACATTGGATTTATTATTTCTGGAACAGGAATAAAAGAATAAATAAATGGTCCTATTTTGCTTATTTCTATTCCAGCTTGAAAAACCCTAAACAAAGCCCATAAAATAGGGAGCTGTAAAAAAAGAACAAGAATACCAGCAAAAGGATTAAATTTGTGTTCTTGATAAAGTTTAAGTAACTCTCTTCCTTGCTGCTCTTTGTCTTTATATTTCTTTTGCAACTCTTTAATTAAAGGTTGCATTTCTGTCATTTTCTTTTGCGATTCTAAAGATTTTTTATTTAAAGGATTGGTTGCTACTTTTATAATTAAGGTTAAAACAATAATTGATAAACCAAAATTTCCTAAAAAATTATATAAAAGTACCAAAAAATTCAGCAAAGGCTGATAAAGACAAACATTAAAAATATTACCTATTATTTCAAACATTGTTTATTTTTTTAAAGGTTTCTTCTATGTCTTGCTTAATTTCTTCAAAGGTATTTTTTTTAATTTTAGGCAAAGCAATAACAATAGCGTCAAACTTATTTTTTATTGAAATCTTTTTTATAGATTCTCTTAGCCTTCTTTTTATTTTGTTTCTTTCTACTGCTTGAAGAGAAACTTTTTTAGAAACAACAAACCCAATTCTCATAAAAGGTTCTTCTGTTTTTAGAACTTTTAAGTATAAACTATTTCCTTTTATGGTTTTTCCTTTTTCAAAAACTCTTTCAAAGTCCTTTTTCTTTTTTAGCCTGTTTTCTTTAGGCAACATTAAACAGTGAGCTTTGCTCTTCCTTTATTTCTTCTCTTTTTTAAAACCTTTTTTCCGCTTGGGGTTTCTGTTCTTTTCATAAAACCATGCGTTCTCTTTCTCTTTTTCTTTTTTGGTTTATATGTTGTTGCTTGTTGCATATTAAGTATATATTAATTTAATAAATTAAACATATCAAAAAATAAGCGTTAGGTCAATATTTATTTTTCTAAACAAATTATCAACCACTTATCCACATATAATTAATAACCTCTTTATTCTATAAGGACTTTTGCTTTGTTTGGCTTTATTTAATATAATAAATCTAGTATAATTAAAGAAACTTATGGAATTAGAAAACCTTTGGCAAACAGTACTTGCCCAAATACAATTAAATATTTCTCCTGCTAATTTTGCTACGTGGTTTGCTAACACCAAAATACTTTCTTTTGAAAATGATATTGTTGTTGTTTCTGTTCCTAATTCTTTTTCTAAAGAATGGCTAGAACAAAAATACAGCAAAGACATTTTAAAAATTCTTCATACGATTGACGAAAACATTAAAAACGTTTCTTTTTCTGTTGACCCAGGAAAAACAAAAAAAATAGTAAGCGGGAAAAAAACCATTGGAAAAGACGATGTCTTAACTGAACAATTAGGATTTAAAGAATTAGAAACAAACAAAGACACCAATTTAAATCCTCGCTATACTTTTGAAAGTTTTATTGTCGGCCCCTTTAATGAGATGTGTTATGCTGCGGCAACAGCAGTTGTAGAAGAACCAGGTAAAAACTATAATCCATTATTTATTTACGGTGGGGTAGGACTAGGAAAAACACACCTTATTCAAGCAATTGGAAATAAAATTAAAGAAGATAGTCCTGAGAAAAGAATAAAATACCTTCCTGCCGAAAAAATGATTTCTGTTATTGTTAATTCTATTAAAAATCATAACATAGAAGAATTAAAAAAGAGCTTAAGAGAACTAGATGTTTTAATTGTTGATGATATTCAATTTATTGCTGGTAAAGATAAAACTCAAGAAGAATTTTTCCATACATTTAATTCTTTATACCAAAAAAACAAACAAATAATATTGTCTTCTGATAGACATCCTAATACTATCCCCGCTATAACAGAAAGATTAAAATCAAGATTTAAGGGTGGGATGATAACAGACATGTCTTCTCCTGATTATGAAACAAGGATAGCTATTTTAAGAAAAAAAAGTGAAGAAAAAGGTGCTGATTTATCAAAAGACGTTCTTGATTATGTTGCAAACAATATTCAAAGAAACATTAGAGAACTAGAAAGTGCTTTAAATAGACTAATAATCTTTAAAAAAACTAATAATAAAAATCCTTCTTTAGAGGAAGCAAAAAAATTATTAAAAAATTTAATTATTTCTCCGTCTAAAATTACTAATTATAAAAAAATAATCCAAGCTGTTACTGAATTTTATGATATTCCCAATGGAAACATGTTTTTTACTTCTAGGAAAAAAGAATTTTCTAAACCAAGACAAATCGCTATGTATTTATTGAAAAAAGAATTAAAAATGTCTTTTTCTGAAATTGGAAGAAAGTTTGGCGGAAAAGATCACACTACCGTTATTCATTCTTGTCAGTTAATTGAAAAATTAGAAGAAGAAGAGGAAAAGACACACCAAGAAATAGAATTAATTTTACAAAGAATTTATAGTAATTAAGTGTTAACAAAATGAGGAAACAAAAAGGAAAAAATATAGATTAATTTTAAATAAAAAAACCATAAAAATTTTTACCAAAACTTATTCATAAAATCTACTCTTTTTTTCCCCAGTTATTCCAAAGAAAATTAAATATAAAATATTAAAAAATAAAGAGAAAAAATAGTTTGTCCCCAAAATAATTAAAACTAATATTAATAATAACTTAAAAAATAATTTAAATAATAATTAATAATATGAACTTTACAATTTTATCAAAAGAATTTAAAAAAGGAATAAATATTGTAGAAAAAATAACTGGTAAAAATTTAACCTTACCAATTTTAGATAATGTGTTAATAGAAGTATTATCTAATTTTATTAAAATTTCTGCTACAGATTTAGAACTAGGCATACAATGGTGGGGAATGTGTAAAACTGAAAAAGAAGGAAAAATAGCTGTACCAGCAAAATTATTAAATCAAATAGCAGGGGTCTTAACGGATGAAAAAGTAAATATTAAAGAAAAAGGAAACACTTTAACCATTGAAGGGAAAAACTATAAAACACAAGTTAAAGGTTTTTCTGCTGATGATTTTCCTATTATTCCTGGTTTTTCTAAAGATAATTTTATTGAAATAAATAGTAAAAAAATAAAAGAAGGACTAATAAATGTTGTAGATGTTGTAAGTTTGTCTCAAATAAAACCAGAAATATCAGGAGTGTATTTTTCTTTTCAAAAAGATATTGTTAAATTAGTAGCAACAGACAGTTTTAGGTTGTCTGAAAAAACAATATCTTTTCCTAACAAACAAGGGTATAAAAATATGTTTAACGAAGAAGTTAATTTTATTCTTCCTCAAAGATCAGCTAAAGAATTAATTAACATAATTAACGAAGAAGATAAATCTTTAAGAATATATTTATCTGAATCACAAGTATTATTTGAAACTTTTTTATCAACAGTTGATCATCCAGAAATAAATTTAATTTCAAGACAAATTGAAGGAGAGTACCCTTCTTATCAAGAAATTATTCCTAAAGAAGGAAAAACAAAAATTACAGTTAATAAAGATGAGTTTTTAAAACAAGTTAAAGCAGCTGGTATTTTTGGAGGAAGAACAAATGAAATTATTTTAAAGATATCTAAAAATTTGGAAATATTTAGCCAGGACGCTGATATAGGGGAAGCTAATATTAGTCTTCCTGCTAAAATTGAAGGAAGTGAATTAAAAGTTTCTTTTAATTGGAAGTTTTTAATTGATGGACTTGTTAATATTAAAAGCTCTGAAATAACATTTGAATTTCAAGGAGACGATGGTCCTTCGATAATAAGGCCGGTAGGAGATTCAAGTTATTTATATGTAGTAATGCCAATTAAAATTTAGTAATTGTCTTGAATATATTCTTGCATTACTGTTCTCCAAATAGGAGCAGCTGATATTCCTCCCATTGCTCCTTGCATTGGAGTTCTATCATTGTTTCCTGTCCAAGCACCAATACATATGTCATCTGTATATCCCACTGTCCAACCATCAACGCTATTATTGGTGGTTCCTGTTTTTACAGCAACCTTAGGAGGTTCTTGAAAATATAAAACAGAATTCCATCCAAATAAAGGAGCTCGAGCAGCATTATCAGATAAAATATCAGTTATTAAATTGCAAACACTTGTTTCTAGTACTTTTCTAGGCGTTTTATTGTTTTTGTAGATTATGTTTCCTTGACTGTCTTCAATTCTTAGTATTGGAGAAGGTTCTATTCTATATCCTTTATTAGCAAAAACACTATAAGCAGAAACCATGTCAATTAATTTTACATCTCCAGATCCTAAAACTAAAGGAAGGCCATAAAAACTAGGATCTTTTTCTAAGGTAGTAATGCCTATTTTTTTAGCCAAGGCAATACTATCTTCTAGGCCAGCTAAATCTTTAAGAGCTTTTACAGCAGGAATATTTAAAGATTGAGCAAGAGCACTTCTTATGGTTACTGGTCCATGAAAGGTTCCATCATAATTTTGTGGAGTATATGGATTTTGGATCGTACCAAAATTAGTATATTCGTCTACAATAATAGTGTTATCGTCATAACCTTTTCTAAATGCTTCAGCATAAACAAAAGGCTTGAAAGATGACCCAGGACCTCTTGTTGCTTGAGTAGCAATATTATAGCTAGGCGTAAACTTACAAGTAGTTGCTGGATCACATCCTAATGGTAATGGGTCTTCTTGAGGGTCTGCAGAGCCAATTAGGGCTAATATTTCCCCTGTTTTAGGGTCTATAGCCACTAAAGCAGCATTATATGCATTATAGTTTGCTCTATTAAAAGCAACTTTTTCTTTTACAGCGTTTTCTGCAAATTGTTGGAGCTCCCAATCAAGAGTTGTGTATATTTTTAGACCTTTTATTTCTAAGAAATCAGAGCCATAAGCTTTTTCTAATTGTTGGGTTACATATTCAGTAAAGTGAATAGCTTTAGTTTTAGGAAGTTTGTTAAAAGTTAATTCTTCTTTTTGAGCAGCCTCTTTTTCTTCTTTAGAAATATATCCAACAATTTCCATTCTTTCTAAAACAAGATCTTTTTCGCTTAATAGTCCATCAAGATGTTTTCCATAAGGAGAATAATAACTAGGAGCTTGAACAATTGCCGTCAAAAGAGCAGCTTCAGCTAAGGTAAGATCTTTGGCTGGTTTTTGAAAATAAGTTAAAGCAGCTTCTTGAGCTCCATAAATATTAATTCCAAAAGGCACTTGGTTTAAATACCACTCTAGAATTTGATCTTTTGAATATCTTCTATCTAATTCTATTGCTAATACCCATTCTTTGATTTTTCTTTCAATAGATTTTTCATTAGTTAAAAAAGTAGAACGAATTAATTGTTGGGTAATAGTTGATCCTCCTTGATATAACCCCCTAGAAATAATATTGTTTTTAATCATTCTTAAAACCCCATAAAAATCTATTCCAAAATGGTTATAAAAATTAGAATCTTCACTAGCAATAACAGCTTTTTTTAAATTTTCAGGCATTTCTGAAAGAGGGACATAGGTTCTTTTTTCTTCTCCATAAATACTAGACAATAAGATTTCTCCTTTTCTGTCGTATATTTTTGTAGCTTGATTTATCTCGTTTTCAGTAAATACTTCAGGCCGAGGAAGATCTTTTATGTAATACAAAAAAACAGAGACGCCTAATATTATGCAAATTATTATAACTGTTAAAATACTCCTTAAAGGAGTTAAAAATAAGTTTTTTATTTTCTTTTTCATGGCTTAATGCTACCATTTTTTATGTTTTTTGCAATGCTTGACAAACACCATTGCAATGCTTTACAATGGGTATTGTAAAGATTTACAATGAAAATTATGACAAGTTTTAAATCAAAAATAACAGTTAAAATATTAGGATATTTTTTTCTTAACGAAGATAGAAAGCACTATATTAATGAGTTTGCGCAAATTTTAGATGAAGACGCGGGAAATCTTTTTCGTAAACTTAAAGAACTAGAAAAAGAAGGAATCTTGTCTTCAGAAAAAATAGGACAAGAAAAATATTTTTTTCTTAATAAAAAATATGTTCTTTTGAAAGAATTAAAGTCAATGTATGAGAACAAATACGGACTAGCTGAAAAAATAAAAGAAAGATTACTTAATTTAAAAGGATTAGAATCGGTATATATTTTCGGTTCTTATGCTAAAAATAAATCAGGCAAGGAGAGTACTTTTAATTCTGAGAGTGATATAGACTTATTGCTTATTGGGAGTCATAATAGTCTAATAGCGAAAAAAGCAATACTTCCCTTAGAAAAGGTTATGGGAAGAGATATTAATATTATAGATTTTTCTTCTTCAGATTTTGAAAAGAAAAGGAAAGAAAAAGACGATTTTATAGAAAATATTTTTAAAGAAGGGGTTATTAAGATTATTTAATTATGTTCGAAGATTTTAAATTTTCATCAAAACAAATTCAAAGATATTACGATTCAGCGATTAAAGATTATAAAATTGCTTTGAAATATAAAGAGCCGGATATTATTTTTATTTTTTCTTATAACTCTTTAATAAAGCTAGCAATTACTGTTTGCGCTAAAAATAACCTAAGAGTTAAATCAAAGAAAGGGCATCATATAGAATTAATTAGAAGGATGGCATATTTTTTGAAAAATCAAGATATAGAAATTATTTCTAACGAGATGAGACAAAAAAGAAACTTAGACCTTTATGGAGGAATAGCTATTATTACAGAAAAAGAATCAAAAACGTATTTAGATTTCTTGAAAAAAACAATAAAAGAAATAGATAAATATTTAGGTAAATTAATAATATGAAAAATGAAAAAATAGAAGAAATTTTAATTCGAGGAACAGAGGATATTGTTGATAAAAAGCATTTAAAAGAAGCTTTACTTTCAGGCAAAAAATTAAATGTTAAGCTGGGAATAGATCCCACTGGGCCAAAGATTCATTTAGGAAGAGCAACTATATTATTGAAGCTAAAAGATTTTCAAGATTTAGGGCATAAAATAACTTTAATTATTGGCGATTTTACTGCTTTAATTGGAGATGCATCAGATAAAACAGCAATGAGGAAACCTTTAACCTCTAAAGAAATAAAAGAAAATATGAAGGATTATCTTTCTCAAATTGGAAAGATAATTAACTTAAAAAAAGTAAACATTAAATATAATAGCGAATGGCTTAGTAAATTATCAATTAAAGATCTTATTGAAATTAGCATGAGCTTTACTGCTCAACAAATGATTCAGAGAAGAAACTTTAAAGAAAGGTGGGAACAGGGAAAAGAAATAGGTTTTCACGAATTATTGTACCCAATTTTTCAAGGATATGATTCTGTGATGATAAAATCAGATATTGAAATAGGGGGATTTGATCAATTGTTTAATTTAAAAACAGGAAGAGATTTGCAAAGACTATTTAAGCAAGACCCACAAGATATAATGACCTTAAAAATGATATATGGATTAGACGGAAGAAAAATGTCTACAAGTTGGGGTAATGTTATTAATATAACAGATGAGCCTAAAGATATTTTTGGTAAAATAATGTCTCTTAAGGATGAATTAATTTTTGAATATTTTGAATGTTGTACAAGAATACCAATTAAAGAAATAGAAAAAATTAAAAAAACAATTAAAAATCCTAAAGAAGCTAAAAAAATATTAGGGACAGAAATTGTTAAACAATTTTATTCTTTGAAAGAAGCAGAAGACGCTCAACAATATTTTGAACAGGTTCACGAAAAAAAAGACTTACCTAAAGAAATTAAAGAGATAAAAATTAAAGAAAAAGAAATAAATATTTTAGATTTATTAGTTTTAACAGGATTATTAAAATCAAAAGCAGAAGCAAAGAGAGTAGTAGAACAGGGAGGAATAAAAATTATCAAAGGAAAAGAAATTAGCACTGAAAAAGATTGGAAAAAAATAATTACCATAGAGGACATGGTAATACAATCAGGAAAAAGGAATTTTATAAAAATTAAGAAACCTTAAAATTATAACTATCAAGGTGATAAGCACAACAAACAGCGATAGCTAGCGCATCAGCAGCATCGTCTGGTTTTGGTATTTTTTCTAATTTTAAAATATGTTTTATCATTTTTTGAACTTGTTCTTTGCTTGCTCTACCATAACCAGCAACAGCTGTTTTTGCTTGAAGAGGAGTAAACTCTTTAAAAGGAACATTTTTATTTGAAAAAGACAAAAGAATTACACCTCTTGCTTGGCTAACAGGAAGAGCTGTTTTTAAGTTTTTGAAAAAATAAAGAGACTCTATGGCTGCTATTTTTGGCTTATGCGACTTGATAATTTCTTCTAAATCTCTATTTATTTTTTTTAATCTTTCTCCCATTTCTATTTTGGGAGATGTTTCAATTACACCGTATTCTATACAGGTTAATTGTTTTTTGTGACAATTAATTATTCCAAATCCAGTTGTTGCTGTCCCTGGATCTATTCCGAGGATAATCATAAATTAAAATTAGAGTAAATATTTTGAACATCATCATTGTCATCGAGAGACTCAAAAAGTTTTTGATTTTTTTCTCTTGTTGTTTCATCTATTTCAATGTTTTCTTTTGGTACCCATTCCAAAACAGAAGATGCTAGTTTGATTTTATTTTCATGCAAGAAGTTTTTAACTTTATCTAGCTCATCTGGTTTTGTGTAAATTACAAGACCTTCTTCTTGCCATTCAAAGTTTTCTGCCCCTGATTCTATTGAAAGAAGCTCTAGTTCTTCCTTGTCCTTAATATCTTCTTTGTTGATTATAATTACGCCTTTTTTATCAAACATCCATTTTATTGCTCCTTCTTCAACCATTTTTCCACCATGTTGTGATATTAGTATTTTTATTTCGCCAATACTCCTATTTTTATTATCAGTAATTCCTTCGATTATAATAGCAGTGCCACTAGGGCCATAAGCTTCAAAAGTAAATTCTTCATAATTACACCCCTCTGTTCCTCCCGAGCCTTTTTTTATGGCTCTATCGATACTGTCAGATGTCATATTTTCTGCTTTTGCTTTTTCAATAATAGTTCTTAATTTTGGATTAAAAGTTAAATCAGCTCCTCCGTCTCTAGCAGCTATTGATATTTCTCTGGCTAATTTAGAAAATATTTTACTTTTTTTTGCATCAGCTACACCTTTTTTAAATCTAATAGTGTGCCAATGAGAATGTCCACTCATGCTTTATATATACTCCAAAAAGGTAAAATTTGCAATAATTTTATTGTTGCAAGTAATGATGATATTTGATAATATATATATATGGAATTTAGACAATCATTGTTTTGGGACGTTGATCCTAAATTAATAGATATTAACAAGAACGCTAATTACGTGATTGAGCGTATTTTAGATTTTGGCAACGACGAGGAGGTAAAATGGGTATGGAAAAATTACGATAAATTAACAATAAAAAGGGCATTAGAAAGCTCAAGATCTCTTAGAAAAGAATCAAAAAATTTATGGAATTTAATTTTAGAAAAAAAATAGTTTTTGATTTTTTGCCTCAAGAAACAAAAAAAGCGTTTGATTTTTTAGCCAACCAAAAATGGCTTGAAAAGACGGACTGGTATTTAGCTGGTGGTACAGCTATAGCCTTACAGGCAGGTTATCGTAAATCTATTGATTTAGATTTTTTTACAAAAAATAATAAATTTGATAATACGGAATTGATAAACAATCTCTCTTTGTGTAAAGAATTAAAAATAGATATTAATAAGGAAGGCACACTATACGCTAGAATGTTTGATGCGAAAATAAGTTTTATATCTTATCCATTTTTTATACCTAAAATGGAATTTATAAAAAATGGAACAATTAAAATTCTTCAATTAGAGGATATTGCAGTTATGAAAATAATAGCAATATCTCAACGTGGTAAAAAAAGAGATTTTTTTGATCTTTATTGGTGCATCAAAAACACAGAATCATTGGAAGTAATTATTAAAAAGTTACCAGATCAGTATCCTTTAATCGCTCATAATTATAATCATATTTTAAAAAGTTTAGTTTATTTTGAGGATGCTGAAAATGATCCAGAGTTATCAGTAAGTATTAATATTTCATGGGCAGAGATAAAGCAATTTTTTAAAGAAGAAATTACTCTTATTTCTAAAAAATTAATATTAGATTAATCTTTTAATAAAAACAACGATTCCTCCGGAAAAAAAGGAAAGAAATAAAGAGAAAATAATAGTGTTGTTATTGGTTTTTTCTTTATCATGGTTAATGGTTTTTGTTTCTTCTTTCTCAATTAAACTATTAGGTTGTTTTGGGGTTCCTTTTGAATTTATGCTTGTTTGCCATGCTTCTGAATTTTTTTCCATTGTTTGCTTGGTTTCATTGTTTCCATAAGGCCATCCATTAGAGAATTCTGCTAAATCAATTAAGTTGTTTTTTTCATCAATTAATTCTATTTTTTCTCCTTTATTGTTTAGGGCTTTACTATAAAACAAGTTAGCTTCTTTTTGATTTTTATTTCTAGACAAAAGGTAAAAACCTTGAGAAGGAATCATCCCCTCAAGATTAATTATTTTTTTATCAGAAATTATAATTTGCCAATTGTTAAGAGAAATATTTTCGCTTGAATTATTATATAATTCTATCCATTCATTAGAACTAGAAATATCGTCTCCCATCCAACATATCTCATTGATAAGAATATCAGCTTTTGCTATTTGAAAAATAAACAAAAGAATTAAAGCAAGTTTTGTTGATCGTTTTTGCATTTTATTTTTAAATGCTTGTATGCTAATTCAGTAGCAATACGTCCCTTAGAGGTTCTTTTTATTAATCCTAATTGAATTAAATATGGTTCATATATTTCTAGTATCGCATTTTTTTCTTCTGAGGTTGAAGCTGATAAGGCTTGTAATCCAGCAGGACCACCATTAAATTTTTTAATAATGGTTTCGAGAATTTTTATATCAGAAGGTTCTAATCCTAATTCATCCACTTCCAAAAAGTCTAAGGCCTTATCTGCTAAATCTTTGGTAATAATGTTTTTATTTTCTATCTGAGCAAAATCTCTGACTCTTTTTAAGAGCTTATTAGCTGTTCTAGGTGTAAACCTTGATCTTTTAGCAATTTCTTTAATTGCGTTTTCTTCAATTTCTGCATTTAATATTTTTGCAGACTTTTTTATTATTTTTTCAATCTCTTCTTGGTTGTAAAAATTTAATTGTAATACTGCCCCAAATCTACTTCTTAGGGGTGCTGATAAAAGATCTACCCTTGTTGTTGCTCCGATAAGCGTAAATTGGGGAAGAGCAATGTCAATGGTTTTTGCCATTGGTCCTTTTCCTAGAATTAAATTAAGTTTAAATTCTTCCATTGCAGAATAAAGATATTCTTCTACAAAACGATTAATTCTATGTATTTCATCAATGAATAAAAAATCACCATCATTTAAGTTTGTTAAAATAGCAACAAGATCTCCTGATTTTTCAATAACTGGGCCTGATGTTGTTCGAATATTGGCCCCAGCTTCTTTAGCAATTAGATAGGCAAGGGTGGTTTTTCCTAATCCAGCAGGACCATAAAGAAGAACATGATCAGGAGCCTCATTTCTTTCTTTAGCAGCATCAATAATCACTCTTAAGTGTTTTTTAATGCGTTCTTGACCTATGTAATTATCCCAGTTTTTAGGCCTTAAAGTAGATTCAATTAGTTCTTCGTTATTGTCCATTTAGGTCTTGACAAATTTTAATAAGTGTGTTATCTTAAGAGTACAAAATGATTCTTGAACTGGGGGTAGGGATTTTCTGTAGTTAATGGATTGTTTGGTTTGCGCTGGGCTATTCCTCAGGAAAATTCTTGACTTTCAGCCCGAATGCTAAAGTTAGCCCCCAGTTCAGGAATTATTTCCTGCATTAATTTATTAATGCAGTTTTTTTATCCCACAACTTTTTTAACTTCTTCAAAACTGGTAATATTATTTAATATTTTAATGTATCCATCTTGTTTCATTGTGATCATTCCTTTTTGAATTGCAAATTTTTCTAGCGCAGAAGAAGATGGAGAAGTAAGAATAAAATCTTCCATTTCAGAATCAACGATTAATGTTTCAAATAAACCAATTCTTCCTTTGTATCCAGTATTGTTGCAATAAGCACATCCTTTTGGAAAAAGAATTTTTGTTTTTTCATTGAATTCTGGAATTTCTATTGAAGAAGGAATGTTTTTTAATGTTTCTTTTAATTCTTCGTGTAATTCTTTAGATATTATTTTTTCTTCAGCGCATTTAGGGCATAATTTTCTTATTAATCTTTGAGCAACAACCATATTAATAGCAGGAGCAATATTTACTGGTTTTTCTCCTAAAGCATTAAGCCTAGCAATTGTACCAGCAGCATCATTGGTGTGAAGGGTACTTAAAACAAGGTGTCCTGTTAATGCGGCCTGTAAAGCAATGCTTGCTGTTTCAAGATCTCTAATTTCTCCAACTAAAATTACATCAGGATCTTGTCTTACTATTGATCTTAATCCTGAAGCAAAATCATATCCTTTTTTAGGATCAACTTGTGTTTGAGAAATTCCAGACAAATGATATTCTATAGGATCTTCGATGGTTACAATTTTAATTTCAGAGCTTTTTATTTTTTTTAAAAAAGCATAAAGAGTTGTTGTTTTACCAGAACCAGTTGGACCAGTAACAACAATCATACCATTGGGTTTTTCTGATTGATCAGTGAAAATTTTATATAAGTCTTTTCTTAAGCCAAGGTCTTCCAGGCTTATTAAGCTTTTAGGATTTAAAACCCTTATTACAATTGTTTCTCCGTATTCTGAGGGAAGAGTAGAAACTCTAATTTCTATTTGTTCAGTTATTTCTTTTTCTAGTAGAATAGTAAATCTACCATCTTGTGGTTTTTTTTCTACATTTAGTTTCATCTTTGATAAAAGTTTTATTCTCGAAACAATTGATTTATATTGAAAAGAATTGAAAGAACAGACTTTTTGAAGAACGCCATCTATTCTCATTCTTAGTTCGCTTCCGTTTTCTTCGGCTTCGAAATGTAAATCAGAAGCATTGATTTCAATGGCTCCAGCCATAATTGTTTTTAAAACAATACTTGTATCTTCAGACAAAGAAGATTCTATAAATTGAGAAAGAGAAGAAACGTTTTGAAGTTTTTCTTGGTTTTTAGTTAAAAAATCATTATCAATATTTATTTCACCAGTTATTTTTTCCATAATAATGAAGTTATTTCTTTTTCTGCTGAAAAAAGGTCTTGATTTTTAGTTAAAAAAATCCCCCCTTCTCCTTTATATGATCCACTATAAGTATTTTTAATTTTATTAATCAGGTCTTCTTTTTTAGAATAGAAGACTCCTTTGATTGATACAGGAGAAGATCTCCCTTCCCATAATAGCATGAAAGAAGGAATAGAGAAATAGTTTTTTATTTTTTCTATTACAAAAGATATGTCAGCAGAAGTGCTATCATTAGTTTTTAAATCTTTTTCAGATAAAGAAGAGAGATAAAAATTGTCAGTTTCTATAAATTTAAGATTTTCAATAGTTTTTCCCAAAAGAGAAAGTTTTCTTTTTGTTTCTGGTTTTGTATGATTAAAATATAAGTTTCCGCCTTGCCCAATTAACCATTTTATTATTTTTAATGTTTGAAAAGTTTTTTTATTGTTAAGGTTTGATATTATGCCCCACAACAAAAAGCCAGCAGCTTTATCATTAATTTTTCCATAAATATTTTTAATTAATATTGCTATTTGTTCTGAGACAGAAGAATCTTTTTCAATAATATTTATTTCTCCATAATTTTCATTTTGATCATTGTTATCAATATTCATAACAGTACAATTATAAACTGAATCAGTGTTTTCTTGAAAATAATTTTCGAGCTCATTAAATGATTTAATGTTAAAAGCAATTATTAAATCAAAAATAGGCAAAGAAGAAAAAGACTCTGGTTTTTCTTCAGATATTAATTTACAAGAAAAATTTTCAGGACTAAGATCTTCAATGTTTTTAGGAATCAAATGAAGATCTATACCGTTATCGCTTTTTTGGTAAGAAATTTCAGAGATATCATTTTTTAAAGAAATTACTATTTTTTTCTTTCCCACGTCTTCATTTAAAAATTCAATTAGTTTTTCAGGATTTTTTTCTTCGGGAAGAAAAACATTATATTTATTTTTTAAAGCAAAAAACATGGCTAAAGTAGCTGCCATAATGTCTTTGTCAGCGTTATTGTTTGCCACAATTACTATATTTTTAGCATTTTCTATGCTATTTTTTATTCTTTCAAAATAATCCATATTTTTTTTAAAACTACTGTATTTTAGGGTAAAAGTCAATTAACATTGCGTTTATCTTTTAAATTAGATATAATTCAAAACATGAAGGTAATTTCTAATAATTTTTTAGAAACAAAGAGATTAGGGAAGCAATTGGCTGATAAAATTTTATCTTGTAAAAATAAACCCATTATTTTGAGTTTAAGGGGAGATTTGGGGTCAGGGAAAACTACTTTTGTTCAAGGTTTTGCGTCTGCTTTAGGAATAAAAAAGAAAATACTAAGTCCAACTTTCGTAATTTTAAATAAATTTAAAATAAAAGATAGATTTTTTTATCATATAGATTGCTATAGAATTGAAAACATTAAAGAAGTTAAAAGCTTGGGGCTAGAAGAAATATTTAAAAATCCAAACAATATTGTCTTGGTTGAGTGGGGAGAGAAAATAAAAAAGATATTACCTTCTAATACAATAAAAATTAAATTTGAATTTTTAGAAGAAAATAAAAGAAAAATAACTTATGAAGAAAAAGACATTTGTAGTGATTGATGGAAATTCGGTAATACATCGAGCTTTTCATGCTTTGCCTCCTTTAAAAAATAAAAAAGGAGAAATAGTTAATGCTGTTTATGGATTTCTTTTAGTTTTAATAAAAATTATTAATGAGTTTGATCCGCAGTATTTAGGGGTTTGTTTTGATTTGCCTGAGCCAACCTTTAGAAAAAAAGCTTTTGCAGAATATAAAGCAAAAAGAAAAAAAGCCCCTCAAGAACTTTATGATCAAATTCCAATGATTAAAGACTTTTTAAGGTTGTTTAATATTTCTATTTGTGAAAAGTCAGGATTTGAAGGAGATGATATTATAGGTACATTATCTCATTGTTTTGACGATATAAATAATATTATTGTTTCTGGAGATTTAGATACATTGCAGTTAGTTAATAAAAATACAAAAGTATATTTTTTAAGCAAGGGTGTTAAAGAAGGTTCTTTTTACGATGAAGATATGGTTAAGAAAAGATATGATGGATTAGATAAGGAAAAATTAATTGAATATAAAGCTTTAAGGGGTGATATATCTGATAATATTCCTGGGGTAAAAGGAATAGGAGAAAAAACAGCAATAGAATTAATAAAAAACTTTAAAACTATTGAAAATCTTTATAATAATATTAATAGCCCTAAAATAACAGAAAGTATTAGAAAAAAACTTTTAGAGGGAAAAGAAAATGCTTTTTTAAGCAAAGAACTATCAGAAATAAAAAAGGATGTTCCTTTGGATTTTTGTTTGTGTAACTATGAGTGGGGTAATTATGACCTCAAAAAACTTAAAAAAATACTAGAAGAATATGGTTTTAAAAGTTTAATTAAAAGAATCCCAGGACTTGAAGACTCTGGCGAAAATTTAAAATTGTGGTAAAATATATTTATGGAAAACCTTAATCAAGAAATTGAAAAAAAAGAAAAAGAATTAAGAAAAATTAGATTAGCTTTTTTAAATATTTTAGAAGATACTCAAGATGCTAAAGATTGGGCAGTGGAGGAGAAAAATAAAACAATGGCTGTTATTAATAATTTTACAGATGGTCTTTTGGTTATTGATCACGAGAATAAAATTGAATTAGTAAGTCCAACCATAGAAAAATTATTTAAAGAAAAAAAAGAGAATATTTTAGGTAAAAGTATTTTTAAAATTAATTTAAAAAAAATAAAATTAAAACCATTAGTAGAAATATTAAAAAAGAAAAAAGAAGTTTACAGAAAAGAAATTGAATTAGGCGAAGGAATTCTTTTAGAAATGACGACAGCTTATTTTGATTTTGGAAAAAAGAAGGGCATATTAGTTGTTTTACACGACGTATCAAAAGATAAAATTATTGAAAGGATGAAAACAGAGTTTGTTTCTATTGCTGCTCATCAGTTAAGAACTCCCTTATCAGCTATAAAATGGTCATTGAGAATGATTTTAGATGGAGACGTTGGAAGTATTAACGAGGATCAGAAAGATTTATTAGAAAAAACATATACAAGCAATGAAAGAATGATCGGATTAATTAATGATTTACTTAATGTAACAAGAATTGAGGAGGGAAAATTTCTTTATAAACCAGAAAAAATGCAAATGGAAGGAATTGTAGTTAATGTAATTCAAGACAATGAAGATGTTATTAAGATGAAGAATATTGGTGTAAAATTTGAAAAATCTAAAAAATTACTTCCACCGGTTGTAATTGACGAAGAAAAAATGAGCTTAGCAATACATAATCTTTTAGACAATGCCTTAAAATATACTCCAGAAAAAGGAAAAATAGTAATTTCTTTAGAAGAAAAAGACAATGAGATTATTTTTAAAATCAAAGATACTGGAGTAGGTATTCCTGAAGATCAAAAAGAAAGAATATTTACAAAATTTTTTAGAGGAAGCAATGTTATAAAAATGGAAACAGAAGGTTCTGGTTTAGGGCTATATACAACAAAAAACATTATAGATTCTCATAAGGGTAAAATTTGGTTTGAATCTGAAGAAAACAAAGGCACAACTTTTTATTTTTCAATTCCTGTATAGACTATAGACAATATCTTAAAATTGATATAAAATCATAATAACATGAGTAAGAAAGTATTAATTATAGAAGATGACAAGTTTTTAAGAGATCTTTTGGGTAAAAAATTATCTAGCCTAGGGTTTGATACTGTTTTGGCTGTTGACGGGGAAGAAGGCTTGGAAAAAATTAAAACAGAAAAACCAGACATTGTTTTGTTGGATTTAATTTTACCAGGGATAAACGGTTTTGAGGTTTTAGAACAAGCAAAAAAAGATCCTAGTGTTAATGAAATACCAATTATTATACTTTCTAATTTAGGACAAAGCGAAGATATTGAAAAAGGGTTAGGTTTAGGGGCAAAAGACTTTTTAGTAAAAGCTCATTTTACTCCTCAAGAAATAGTAAAGAAATTACAAGTGTTTTTAAGTTAAATGCCTGAGCTTCCAGAAGTAGAAACAATTGTTAGAGGTTTAGAAAAAAAAGTCCAGGGCAGGACTTTTCTTAATGTATGGACTGATTCAGAAAAAATATTTAAAAATATTTCTTTTAATAATTTTACTAAAAAAATAAAAGGTAAAAAAGTTTTAGAAATAAAAAGAAGAGGTAAAAACATTTTATTTGAATTATCTGATAATTTAGTATTATTGATTCATCAAAAAATAACAGGACATCTTCTTCTAGGTAAATGGAGAAAAAAGAATAATACTTGGATTTCTGATAGGTTTATTAAAGATAAGGCTAACCAATTTATAAGGGTTATATTTTTTTTAGACAAAGGGGTTCAAATGGCTTTGTCTGATTTAAGAAAATTTGCTAAAATTGAATTGTGGAATAAAAACGAAATAGAGAAAGAATTAGAGTTATTAGGACCAGAACCATTAGAGATTAATTTTAGTGATTTTGAAAAATTATTTTTGAAAAAGAAAGGAGTAGTTAAGCAAGCTTTAATGGATCAGAATTTTATTGTTGGTATTGGAAATATTTATGCGAGCGATATTTTGTGGGAAGCAAAAATTGATCCCAGAAGAAAAATAGAAACATTAAATAAAAAGGATTTAAAAAAAATATATTTAGCAATGTTAAGTATATTAAAAGAGTCGATTAAATTAAAAGGAGATAGTTTTTCTGATTTTAGGACTGTATTGGGCGATAAAGGGGGATATCATCAGGTGGTTCGGGTTTATGGAAAAGAAAATGAAAAATGTAAATGTGGAGGAATAATTAAAAGAATAAAACAAGGAGGAAGAAGCACGTTCTTTTGTCCTAAGTGTCAAAAATAATGATTATACTTTTTTATGGAAAAGATTCATATAGGCTGAAAGAAAAAATAGATGAAATTGTTAAAGAGTACAGAAAAAAACATAATAGTGGTTTTAATTTGAAATTTTTAAATGCAAAAGAAATTAATTTCGATGATTTTAAAAGTGATTTTTTAAGCATATCAATGTTTCAAGAAAAGAAATTATTTATTTTAAATAATGTTTTTTCTAATGTAAAATTTAAAGAAGGCTTGCTAGAAAAAGGACAATCAATTTTTGATTCTATGAATATTCTTATTATTGTTGAAGACGGGGATATTTCTTCAAGAGACAAATTGTTTTCTTTGTTAAAAGAAAAAGCAAAAGTAGAAGGCTTTAATTTTTTAAGAATAGATCAGATTAAAAAATGGGTAAAGAAAAAATTAAATAAAAGAGAAATAGAAGACAATGCTTTAAACAAATTAGTAGAATTTGTTGGTAATGATTTATGGAGAATGTCAAAAGAAATAGAAAAGCTAATCAATTATTCAGAAAAAACAATAAAAGAAAAAGATGTTGAGTTATTAGTTTCTCCTGTTTTTGATAATAATATATTTGATACAATAGATGCTATCGCAAGAAGAGAAAAGAAAATAGCAATAGATTTGATTAAACATCATATTGAAAGTGGAGACGCAGTACCATATATTTTTTCAATGATAGCTTTTCAATTCAGAAATATTCTTAGTGTTAAAAATATTAAAAATCCAGAAGTTTTAGGAATGAATCCATATGTTTTAAGAAAATCAATATCTCAAGCCAAAAACTTTTCAATGGAAGATTTGAAAAGAATATACGAAAGAATTGTTTCTTTAGATACAGACATAAAAACAGGACGTATTAGTCCTGAAATTGCTTTAGATTTTTTGATCCTTGATGTGTAATTATTTGTTTAGATTTTTAGCAATTCTTGATTTTTTTCTACCAGCTGTATTTTTTTTAATAATACCTGTTTTAGTCGCTTTGTCTATTGCTTTGTAGATACTGGGAATCATTTTTTCTAACTCTTCTTTTTTTCCTTCTGCAAATAAAATATCAGCTTTTTTAATAAGCTCTTTCATGTTTTTTTTCTTAATATCGTTTCCTTTTTTCCTTTTTAAGCTTTGTCTAAGCTGTTTTTTTGCAGATATTTTAATTGGCATATGGATATTATATACACTAAATACCTAAAATATGCAAGTCCTTTCCTGATTTAGTAAATAGTGATATATTTAAACTAATGATTAGTTTTGTGTCAGGTAGAGTAACTTATAAGGATGATAAATCAGTAATAGTCAATAAACAGGGCCTAGGCTTTGAGATTTTTTTATCTTCTAACAATTTAGAAAAAGTAAGGATTGGGGAAGATAAAGATTTTTATACATTCCTTTTTATGGGAGAAAAAGTTTTAGAGCTTTATGGATTTTTGTCTTTAAATGAATTAGAGCTTTTTAAAACTCTTAATCATGTTTCAGGAATAGGTCCAAAAACAGCAATGATTTTGTCTTCTGTTGGTTCTTTAGAGAAGCTTAAGGATTCTTTAGAAAAAGGAGAGATTCCAGTAAAGGGTGTTGGGCAAAAGAAATTGCAAAAAATTCTTTTAGAGATTACAGGAAAGATCAAAGAAATTAAAAAACCAGTTCAAAAAGACGAAGCATATAAGGCTTTAGTTTCTTTGGGTTTTTCAAAAGAAGAAATTGTTCAGGCAGTAACAAATATCCCAAGCGAAATTGAAGCTCCAGAAGAAAGGATAAAATCAGCTTTAAAGTTTTTAAAAAAATGATTAAAAAATTAATACCAGAATTTATTAAGAATTTTTATCATTTAACTTTTGCTTTTTTAGGAGCTTTTTTAAATGGTTTTCCTTCTAGAAAAATAAAAGTTATCGGTGTTACTGGAACTAATGGAAAATCAACAACTATAAGTATTACAACAAAAATATTAGAAGAAGCAGGATATAAAGTAGCTTCTTCTACGTCCATTGCTTTTAAAGTAGGAGATAAGACAGAAGAAAACAGATTAAAAATGACAATGCCGGGAAGATTTGTCTTGCAAAATTTTTTAAGAAAAGCAGTTAAGGAAAAATGTGATTATGCTGTTATAGAGGTAACATCAGAAGGAATAAAACAATATAGGCACAAGTTTATTAATTTTAAAACAGCTTTAATTACTAATTTAAACCCAGAGCATATTGAAGCTCATAAAGGATTTGAGAATTATAAAAAAGCCAAGGGGGAACTATTTAAGGCCGTTAAAGATGTTCACATTATAAATATAGATGATCAGCATAAAGACTATTTTCTTTCTTTTCCAGCAAACAAAACAATTACTTATGGGATTGAAAACAATGACGCAGAAATAAAAGCAGAAAACGTAGAAACTAGCTATAAAGGGACTAAATTTAAAGTTCAAAACATTGACTTTGAATCAAAGCTTTTATTTGATTTTAATGTATATAACCTTTTAGCAGGCATTGCTATTGGTTTTTCAGAAAAAATTAGCTTAGAAAAGTGTAGAGATGGAATTAAAAAAGTAGAACAAATACCAGGAAGAATGGAAGAGGTTATTCAAAGTCCTTTTAAGGTTTTTGTTGATTATGCTTTTACACCAGTTGCTTTAGAAAAAGTATATAGTTTTTTAAAGCCGAATAATGGAAAATTAATTTGTGTTTTAGGTGCTTGTGGAGGAGGAAGAGATAAGTGGAAAAGGCCAGTTTTAGGTAGTATTGCTGAAAAATATGGAGACGTGGTTATTGTAACCAACGAAGACCCTTATGATGAAGATCCAATGGAAATTATTAATCAAGTAGCTTCTGGCTCTTTTAAAGCAGAAAAAATATTAGATAGAGAAGAGGCGATTAAAAAAGCTTTATCTTTGGCTGTTTCGGGAGATGTAGTTATTATTACTGGTAAGGGTTGTGAACCATGGATATGTGTTAAAAACGGAAAAAAGATTCCTTGGGACGATAGAGATATTGTAAGAAAAGCATTAAAGTGATACTACTAATATAGTAATTTTTAAAAGGTGGTAATATGTTTGTAGAGGAAAATTTAATTAATGACGAAGAAGTAGAAATAATTTTTCCTTTCCCTGAAGAAACCCCAGTACAAAAAATTTCAAATTTTTTCTTAAATTATGCTTTAAGTGCAGATAACATTATTTTTATGAACGAAGATTTGCCAGAGAATGATCTATTTTTTACACTTTCTGGATATATAAAATTTTCTAAAGACCTTCAAAGAGGGATAAAAGATCTTAAAGAAGAGTGTTCAAGTAATCAGTAATGATTACTTTTTTTCTTGACATTAAGTTCTTTTTAGGTAAGATGTAATTGGCGAATTAGCCAAATTATTTTTTAAATATGCAAATACATATAGCTTTATCAGGTGAACCACTGTTTAATTTGTTTGGTATAGAAATAACTAATACCTTTGTTTTGAGTGTTTTAATTGCTATTTTAATGATGGGTCTTTTTGTTTTTGCTTTTAGAAAAAAAGAAATAATTCCAGGAAAAGTACAGAATTTTTTTGAAATAATTCTAGAAACAATATTTAGTCTTTTTGACAGCATGACTGGTGACAGAAAAAAAACAGAAGAAGTATTTCCTTTATCAGCAACACTTTTTTTGTTTATTTTTTTAAATAATTTATTAGAAATAATCCCTGGTTTAGGGGTTTTTCCATTTTTAAGGTCTCCCAGTTCTGATTTGCACTTTACTTTAGCTTTGGCTATTTTTGCTATGGCCTTTATTCATATTGTTGCTTTAAAAAAAATAGGAGTAATAGATCATTTTAAAAAGTTTTTTAACTTTAAAAATCCAATAATGTTTTTTGTGGGAATTTTAGAAGGCATGGGAGAGTTTACTAGAACATTTTCTTTAGGGGTAAGGCTTTTTGGAAATCTTTTTGCTGGGGAAATTCTTTTAATGATTGTTTATGTAATGGCTCCATATTTTCTTCCTTTGCCATTTTTAGGATTAGAATTATTTGTTGCTTTTATTCAAGCATTAGTATTTTCATCATTAATTACAGTATTTTATGTCTATCACACAGAACACCAAGAACATTAAAAAAGGTTTTGGCCAAGCGCTTTTTTTAGGATCAGAATTAGGCTTTTTAATAGCATTGCCATTAGTTGTTTGTATATTGTTGGGCTTGTTTTTTGATCAGAAATTTGATAAGTTTCCAGTATTCCTTTTAATGTTTATTTTTATAGGAATAGTGTTAACCATTATTGATGTCTATAAATTGGTGTTGCCATTTTTAGAAAAAAGGTCGTTAAATAAAAATAATAAAAATTAAAAAATTATCATGGAACCATTAATAAGTATTGCTGCAGCATTAGCTATTGGTTTAGGTGCAATAGGTCCAGCTATTAGTATTGGTATAATTGGATCTAAAGGAGCTGAAGCTATTGGTAGAAACCCAGAAGCAGCACAAAAAGTTCAAACAGGTATGATTTTAGCTATTGCTTTTGCAGAAGCAGTTGCTATTTATGCTTTAGTAGTCGCATTAATTATATTATTTGTTTAATAAACAATGGAAGGCTTAAATATAGATTGGAAAATTTTAATAGGACAATTAATTAACTTTGCTATTCTTTTCTTTGTATTAAAGAGTTTTGTTTATGCTCCATTTTTGGGTTTAATGAAAAAAAGAAGAGATCAAATAGAGGATGGTATTAATAAATCTAAAGAAGCAGAAGAAAATCTTAATAAAATAAGAGAAGTTAAAGAAAAAGCTGATAAGGAAAATGAAGAAAAAAAGAAAAAAATAATTCTTGACGCTGAAAGGCAAGGAAAAGAAAAGATTAGTGAGGCAATTCTTTTAGCTGAAAAAGAAAGAGAAAGTCTTTTGTTAAAAGCTCAAAAAGAAGCAGAAGAAATAAAAGAAAAAGAAAAAGAAAAAATGGAAAAAATTGTTATTGATAGTTCTTTTGTTTTAGCTGAGAAGATTTTGAAAGAAAACATTGACCAAGAAAAGAATAAGAAAGTGACAGAAGAATTTTTAAAGAGTATATGAAGAAAGAAAAAGAAGTAACAATTCTAGCTAGAAGTTTATACTTGTCTCTTAAAGAGAATCCAGAAAAAAAGCAAGAGATTTTTTCTAATCTTTTAAAAATTTTAGAAAAAAAGAAAGAACTTCTTTTTCCTATTTTGAAAAAAGCAGAAAATATTTATAAGAAAGAAGAGATTGCAGAATTAGTATCGGCTTTAGATTTTGACAAAGAGTTAAAAGAAGAATTAGAAATAAAGATTCAAGATATTCTTAAAGAAAAAAAAGAAATTAATTATTCTTTAGATGAGAGTCTTTTGGCGGGTTTCCGTTTAAAAACAAAAGACATCTTTATCAAAGCTTCTTTAAAGGATGTTTTGATAAAGATGAAAAAGAAATATGGACTTAATAGAACAGTTTAAACAACAATTAAAAGGTTTAGAAATTAAAGGAGAATTAGAAGAAACCGGAGAGGTAATCGAGGTTAAGGATGGCGTAGTGAAACTTTCTGGACTAAAGAATGTAGAAAATTTTGAACTTATTGAATTTGAGGAAGCCAATGTTTTGGGGTTGGTTTTAAATTTAGAAGAATATGAGGTTGGAGTAGTTGTATTAGGAGAAAGCAGAAACATTAAAGAAGGAATGATAGCAAAAAGAACTAAAAAAGTTTTTTCTATTCCAGTTGGAAAATCTCTTTTAGGTAGGGTGGTTGATCCTTTAGGAAGACCTCTTGATGGAAAAGGAGAAATTAAAGCAGATGAATATTTGCCATTAGAAAGAAAAGGGCCATCAGTTATTGAAAGAAGCCCTGTTTCAGCTCCAATACATACTGGAATTAAAATGGTAGATGCTTTAATTCCTATTGGAAAAGGACAAAGAGAATTAATTATTGGAGACAGGAGTTTAGGAAAAACAGCTATTGCTATTGATACAATAATAAATCAAAAGAAAGAGAAAAATAGACCATACTGTATTTATGTTGCTTGCGGTCAAAAGAAAAGTAAAGTTAAAAGATTAATTAGTACTTTAGAAAGAGAAGGGGCAATGGAATACACAACAGTGGTTTTTGCTGCTGCTGATGATCCAGCTAGTTTCGTATATTTGGCTCCTTTTTCTGGCGCAACAATAGGAGAGTATTTTAGAGATAATAAAGAAGATGCTTTAGTTGTTTATGACGATCTAACAAAACAAGCTTGGGCTTGGAGAGAGATTTCATTAATTTTAAGACGTCCACCAGGTAGAGAAGCTTATCCAGGGGATGTTTTTTATCTTCATTCTCGTTTATTAGAAAGAGCTGCTAAGCTTTCACCTGAAAGAGGAGGAGGATCTTTAACAGCATTACCAATTATTGAAACTCAAGCTGGAGATATTTCTGGATATATTCCTACCAATGTAATATCTATTACTGATGGACAAATATTTTTAAACTCAACTATGTTTAAAAAAGAACAAAAACCAGCTATAGATGTCGGAACTTCTGTTTCAAGAGTAGGTTCAGCTGCCCAATTAAAACCAATGAAAAAAGTAGCAGGACGTCTTAAGCTTGATTTAGCTCAATTTCAAGAATTAGAAAGATTCTCTGAGTTTACTGAAGAGCTTGACCCGCAAACTAAAAAAACAATCGAAAAAGGAAAAAGAATTAGAGAAATATTAAGACAAGACGATTTAAATCCAATGCCTTTTGAAAAAGAAGTGATTATTATTTTCGCAGGAGTTAATGGTGAATTAGAAGATATTCCTTTAAACAAAATTAAAAATCTTGAGAAAGATTTAATAGAAGAAGTTGAAATTAATCACAAAGAAATTTTAAATAGTATTAGAGAAAAAGAAGATTTTAGCGATGACGACCAGAAAAAAGTTTTAGAAATAATTAAAAAAATTAAAGCTGATTATGGATTTAAGAGAGATTAAAGGAAAAATATCTTCAGTCAAGAATATTTCTGAGCTTACTTCTGCTTTAGAGACTTTTTCAGCTTTAAAGATGAGAAAAACCCAGAAAAGATTCTTAGATTCAAAACCTTTTGCTCAACAACTAGCTAATGTCTTAAGAAGAATAGAAAAAGCTTTAAAAGAAGGTAATTCTGTTTTTTTAGAAAAAAGAGAAATTAAAAAAATATTAGTTTGTGTTATTGCTTCTGATAGAGGGTTTTGTGGTTCCTTTAATAGTAATTTAATAAAGTTTACCAATAAAGAATTAGAAGCAATTAAAAAGCAAGGAGAAATAGAAATAATGCCAATTGGAAAAAAATCAATTGAATTTTATAAGAAAAATAATGAGATAGTTCATAGTTTTTCGGGAATTGGTGATTATTGGAGGTTTAATCAAACTAAAGAAATTTCTGACTTTTTAGTTAAATCTTTTTTAGAAAATAAATACCAAAAAATATATTTGTTTTATACGCACTTCTTTTCATCTTTTATTCAAAAACCAACAAAAGTTCAATTGTTTCCTTTAGAAAAAGAAACATTTGATAATTTCTTGAAAGAAGAATCACAGAAGAAAGAAACAGATTATTTGCTTGAGCCTTCAAGTAAAATAATTTTAGATGATGTAATCCCTGTGTTTGTTGAATATTTAATTTATCAGTTTATTCTTTCTGCAAATACTTCAGAACATTCAGCAAGAATGATGGCAATGAGAAATGCATCTGATAATGCAAAGGGTCTTCTTGAAGAATTAAGATTAGACTATAATAAAGCAAGACAAGAACAAATAACTTCAGAGGTTTGCGAAATATCGTCAACTAAAGAAGCAATGGAATAATAATTAAGAAAATTAAGTATGGCAAAAATCACACAAGTTATCGGTCCAGTAGTTGATGTGGAGTTTGAAGAAGATCATGTCCCTCAACTATATAATGCATTAAAGGTTAAAGATAAAGACCTTGTTTTAGAGGTAGAACAAGAATTGGGAGAAGGAAAAGTTAGGTGTTTGGCTATGGGCCAAACAGAAGGAATCAAAAGAGGAGATATTGTTGAAGATTCAGGATATCCAATAAAAGTTCCAGTAGGAAAAGGTTCTTTGGGTAGAATTTTAAATGTTTTGGGAGAGCCAATTGATGAAATGGGAAAAGTAGATACAGACTTAAGAGATTCTATTCATAAAAAAGGGCCAGAATTTAAAGAACAAAAAGATGAAATAGAGATATTAGAAACAGGAATTAAGGCAATTGATTTATTATGTCCAGTAGCAAAAGGAGGAAAAGTAGGGTTATTTGGTGGTGCAGGAGTAGGAAAAACAGTTTTAATTCAAGAGCTTATTACTAATATTGCAAAAGTTCACCAAGGTTATTCTGTTTTTGCTGGTATTGGAGAAAGATCAAGAGAGGGTAATGATATTTATAGGGAAATGACAGAATCAGGAACAATGAAAAATACTTGTCTTGTTTTTGGACAAATGAACGAAGCTCCTGGTGTTAGGTTTAGGGTTCCTTTTACTGCCCTAACTATTGCTGAGCATTTTAGAGATAAAGAAAAGAAAGATGTGTTGTTGTTTATGGACAATATTTTCCGTTTTGTTTTAGCTGGTTCTGAAGTATCGGCTTTATTGGGAAGAATTCCATCTCAAACTGGTTATCAACCAACTCTTTCTTCAGAAGTAGGATTATTACAAGAAAGAATTTCATCTAATAAAGATGGTTCCATTACCTCTATTCAAGCTATTTATGTTCCTGCTGATGATTTGACTGATCCGGCTATTGTGGCAACCTTTTCTCATTTAGACTCTTCTTTGGTATTATCTCGTGCAATTGCTTCTTTAGGAATTTATCCAGCAGTAGATCCATTAGAGTCAAGTTCTTCATTGTTAAGCCCAAGAATTGTGGGTGAAAAACATTACGAAGTAGCAAGTAATGTTAGAAAGATTTTACAGAGATACAAAGAATTACAAGACATTATTGCTATTCTAGGAATAGAAGAATTAGCAGAAGAAGATAAGGTGGTTGTTTCTAGAGCAAGAAAAATTCAAAAATATTTATCACAACCTTTTTTTGTGGCAGAAGTGTTTAGTGGAATTCCAGGAAAATATGTTAGAGTTGAAGAAACAATTCAAGGTTTTGAAAAAATTGTTTCAGGAGAATTAGATCATTTAAGTGAAGATGCTTTTTATATGAAAGGAAACATCAATGAAGTTATACAATGAAATTAGATATTTTAACACCAGAAAAAAAAGTATTTGAAGGAGAAGTAGAATCAATAAACATTCCTACTCCTTTAGGATTTATTACTGTTTTGTCTAATCACGCTTCTTTGGTTTCTTCTATTTCTCAAGGGAAAATTAAGATTAAAACTAAAGAGGGAGAAAATAGTTTTTTAACCTCGGGTGGACTAATAGAGGTTTCTGACAATAAAGCAGTGCTTCTTTTAAGGAAATACGAAGATTAAAGCAAGG
>JAQUWR010000003.1:7741-40616 GCA_028692745.1 Minisyncoccota bacterium | reverse complement strand
ATTCCCACATTCTACTCCGAAGTGCAACATTGTAGAAAACACAAAAGGACATCTTTCTGGTATAGTAGTTATGGTCTAGATAACAAACTAAATCAATAAAAAGATGTCCTACAAACATATTACACTAATTCAAAGAAATGAGCTATCTGTTTTAATCCAAGCTCAAGTAAAACAAAAAGAAATAGCAGAACTTTTAAACAAACACCGGAGCACTATCTATCGAGAAAGAATTAGAAATAGTAGTTCAAACGGAAAGTATAATGCCAGAACAGCTAAAAGACTAACTAAGGAGAGAAGAATTAATGCCAATAGCAGGTTTAGGAAAATTGATAATAATCCAAACCTTCAAAAAAAGATAATCAAGGGAATAAGAAAATACTGGAGCCCAGAGCAGATAAGCGGAAGGTTTGAAAGAAAAGGAATAAGAATCGGGAAAGACAGTATTTATGAGTTCATTTATGAAAAGAATCAAACTTTGATTAAATATCTAAGATGTTCTAAAGGAAAATACAGAAGGAGAAAAGGAACTGGAAAACGCATTAAACAAAGGCAAAATATGGAGAATACAAGAAACATATCTAACCGTCCCCTAATTGTTGAAGCAAAGGAAAGACTAGGAGACTGGGAAGGAGACACTGTATTAGGAGGAATAAAAGCTGGCCCTGTTCTTTTAACTAACAATGAAAGAAAAAGCGGATTGATATTGATAAGCAAAATTAAAAGAAGACAAGCTGAATTAGTTTTAGAAGAAACAAAGAAAAGATTCAAGAATATTCCCAAGCATAAAAGAAAAACAATGACTTATGATAATGGAGGAGAATTTGCTGAATATGAGGCAATAGAGAAAGAAACTGGAATGGATGTATTCTTTGCTAATCCATACCATTCATGGGAAAGAGGATCTAATGAAAACGGGAATGGATTAATAAGGCAGTTCTTTCCAAAAAAGACAAACTTTGACAATATACAGGAAAGAGATATAAAAAGAGTAGAGCGGTTGCTTAACAACCGCCCTAGAAAAAGACTTAATTATTTAACCCCAAAAGAAGTTTTCTTTAATTCTTAATGTTGCACTTTGGATTAGAACTTAGGAAGGTAATGTGTACACACACATGGCGGTTTTTCAAGAAATATGGAAAACTCAATACATATTGTGTACAAAACTACCAAAAGATGCTTTAGAAGAACGTTTAAGATGGGTTTTGCCCATTGTAAACAAAGAGGTTAGGTTAAAGGATGCAGCTATTCTTTTTTCTCAAGGAAAAAAAACTTTAGAACGATGGGTTTCTCTCTACAAGGAATACGGAGAAGAAGGATTAATTCCTAAATCAACTAGGCCGAGAACGTGTCCTAATGAAAAACCCATTAGAATTAAAGAAAGAATAATTGAATTAAGAAAAGAAACTCGTGTCTGTGCCAAAAAATTGAAATGGAAACTAGAAAAAGAAAACATACCCATAAAAGAAAGAACTGTTGGAAAAATAATCAAGACAGGGGGATTAACTAGGAAATACAGAACAAGAAAAATTAAATACAAATATATCAAGGTTCCTTTGTTAAAAGGAGAATTAGTGGAAGTAGCTATTAAATACGTGCCAGACTTGATTAATGGGCTTAAATACTATCAATTCACGGCTATTGATTGTGCATCAAGATGGAGATATTTAGAAATATATGATGGAATGGGAAATGATTGTGCAATTAAATTATTGAATAAGATAATTAAAATATCTCCATTCAGAATACGGGCAATCAAAACAGATAATGGTTCGTGCTTTACAAACAGATACACGGGGTATAATAAATCGACAAACCCTTTTAATCCAAGAATCCATGACTTTGATATTGTGTGTAGAGATAGAAATATTATTCATTACTTGATTGATCCAGGCAAACCTGCCCAGAATGGAAAAGTAAAGAGGTCTCACAGAACAGATCAAGAACATTTCTATGATAGATTTAAATTTAAAACCGTGATAGAGTTGAAAAACAAAATGAAAAAGTGGAACGAAGAATACAACAATACAGAACATTGTGCACTGAACGGATTAACGCCCAATGAAGCTTTAAAAATAAATAATTAAATCCGCCATATGTGTGTGCCTAAAACATTGTGTTATATTTTCTTTAATTTCATCCCAATCTAAAGTTCTGAATGTATCACATAACCGACCCAGCGATATTGACAAAATTCATATAAAGATGATATAAAATAAGTATCAAGACAAAAGGGTCCCTGTAAAGGCCCCCTTTTTTTTATTTCTTCCCTATTAAATGTTTAACGTTGATTAAATAATCAAAATATACTCTGGTTATTTTTTTATACAAAGAAGATGCAAAATCTTTATTTGGAAATAATATTTTTTTGAATTTATTCTCTTCAATTAAAAAATCTACCAACATCTTATAATCACCATCTCCTGAAACTAAAATTATTTTATCAAATGATTCTTTTTTATACATTCTTTTCATAATGTCAAAAATAATATCAGAATCAACATTTCCTTTCTTTTTTCCAATCATAACAGAATTATGCTCACGAAACTTAATAATAAAACCTGCTTCTTGTATTTCGTCATAAAGATTCTGATTACTTTCATCAAGAAATCCTAAAAAATAATACACTTTTTCAACGTTATACTTTTTAGATAAATATTTTCTAAATTTGGAAAGATCAACTTTCCATTTAGGATTAGTTTCTGTTGTTCCTCTATATAAATTCTGTCCATCTATAAAAGCTAAATTTTTTTCTTTTTTCATAAATTCATAAAAAATATATTATTAATATAATTCTATCAAATTGTACTATATTTTTCCATCCCCCTACTTATCTCATCCCAGTCAAAAGTTCTGAATGCGTAACGTAACTGACCCAGATAAACAAATTAAAATAAGGGCACCTGCAAAAACCCTTTTTATTTCTTTTCTATTAAATAATTGTGATCATCTTTTTTCTTGTTTAATCCCGTTGACATTTTTAAATAAATGAATCAAAATATAATATATGATCAAAAAAACAAAAAAAGAAATATTACAAGATGAACATTTAACTCGTCCTCCTCGACTAAAAGCAAAATCTAAAAATGCTCAAATAAAAAATATAAAGAAAAAAAAGAAAACAAAGCAGTAATCTTGTTTTTATTAATCATCTCCCAAAATAACTGTTTGCATTTTAATCATTTTATTATAAACTTCGCAATTTTTTATTAATTCTTTGTGTTTCCCCTGCCCTATTACTTTTCCTTTTTCTAAAACAATAATCTTATCAGCATCTTTAATGGTTGATAATCTATGAGCAATAATAATTGTTGTTCTTCCCAGAGAAGCTTTTTCAATAGACTCTCTAATTAAAGATTCATTTTCTACATCCAAACTAGAAGTTGCTTCATCAAAAATAAGGATTAATGGATTTTTAACTAAAGCTCTTGCTATTCCTACCCTTTGTCTTTCTCCTCCAGAAAGTTTAACCCCTCTTTCACCTATTATTGTGTCTAATCCTTTTTCTAAGGTCTTAACAAAATCATCGATACGAGCCATTTTAACTGCTTCTTTTAATTCATCTTCATTAACTGATTTTTTTGCTCCAAAAAGAATATTATATCTCAAGGTATTATCAAAAAGACTAACTTCCTGAGGAACAACTCCCAAAGAATTTCTATAATCTTTTAATGATAAGTCTTTTAAATCATTATTATCAATTAAAATACTACCTTTGTCAGGATCATATGCTCTAATTAATAATTGAATTAAAGTAGACTTACCTGCTCCACTATGTCCAACTATTGCTATTCTTTGTCCAGGCTCAATTAAAATGTTAATATTTTTTAATCCAGCCTCTTTTTTTATTTTATCAATATCTTTTCCAATAAATTCTCTTTCTGGGTACTTAAAAAATATATTCTTATATTCTATTTTTCCCTTAAATTCCTCTAAGACAATAGGGTCATCAACCTCTTTTATATTAGACTTAATAGATATTAATGTAAAATAATTCTTTATAGCTGAGTATAAATGATTAATTCTTCTCTGCATATATGATAAATACCCTATTCTATCAAAAGCATTATTAGCCCAGGATAAAAAGACTACTAAAAAGCCCGGCGTATAAACTTTTTGATAAATTAAATAAACTCCTGTAATTAAAATTAAGGTTCTAGTTATGGCTGAAATAAAATTTCTTGTTTTAGCAAAAGCTATAAATCTAGTCCAAATATTTTTCTCAAAAATATTAATCTTTAATAAATTATTATTGTATTCTTTAGTTACTTCGTCTTCTTTAGCATTAATCTTAATTAATGAAGCATTTCTTAAAAATTCTGATTGTTTTTTATCAGAATCAACCCACATGTCTTGAACTTTTTCTAAATCTTTTGAAAAAATCTTATTAGTATAAAGAATAAATAAAATAAAAATTATAAGACCTCCTAAAAGAATAAATCCTAATATTGGAGAAACAATAAACAAAGCAATAACAGTCACAAATACCTGCAGAAAAACTGGAAATATTCCATACATTAAAAGGTTAGCTAATTCTATTAAAGCGCTTTGTCCTCTGTCAATAATACTTTTTTTCATTCCTGAGTTTTGATTTTCGTGCTGACCAATAGAAAAATCTAAAACACCCTCTAGGGTTTTTTCAGAAATAAATCTTGGCACATCTAACTCAAAGTTTTTAATTTCAAATTTTTCCTTCACATAAGCAAGAAAAACATTATTTAAAACCAATATTCCCAAAGAGATCAAACACAAATTAATTACTTGATAAAATTCCTGTTCTTGTAAAATACCATCGATTATTTTTCCATAAATATACGGTGCAACCAAACTTAATGCTTCCTGTAAAAGCATTAACAAAAATATTATTACTATTGCCCCTAAAAATGGTTTATAAAATTCTTTTAGTTTTGATAAAAATTTCCAAAATGTAAAATCTTTTTTCATTATGTTTATGATAACAATCTTTAAAAGAGCCTATTGTTTACATAACTCTAAAAAAATTGCGATTCTATTTCTTTTCTTTTAAACTAGCTTCTATTTCTATTTCTTGACAGCATCTTAAAACTTTAAGAGTTATACTATCCCCTATTTTATATTTTGCTATAATATCAGCTAAAGGATTGTCTTGATTGATTTTTTCTTTATTGATTTCTAAAATAATATCGTATTCTTTTAATCCTGCTAAATCTGCGCTAGAATTTTTAGCTATTGCTGATTCTCCAAACATTTCTCTTACAATTAGTGCTCCATAATTAACTTCTATTTTATTTTCTTTAGCTATTTCAGGATTTAAAATAACATACTTTACTCCAAGATAAGGTCTTTTTACTTTTCCTCTTTTCCTTATCTCTTTTAATTCGTCTTTAATGTAATTAATTGGTATAGCAAATCCAATGTTTTCTGCTCCCATAATCATGGCTGTATTAATACCTACTGCTTCTCCTTTCATATTAACCAATGGCCCTCCAGAATTACCAGGATTAATAGCAGCATCTGTTTGAATAAGTCCTCTTAAAAAAGTAATATCAGATGTAAAACTATTGTGAGCATTAATTTTTCGACTTAATCCTGAAATTATACCCTTAGAAAGAGTGTCTTCAAACTCTCCCAAAGGATTTCCTACGGCTAAAACATCTTCTCCTAAATCTAATTTATCTGAATCGCCTAATTTTATAAATGGAAAATTATTGCCTTGTATTTTTAAAATTGCCATATCAACCAAAGGATCTTTATCTATTACCCTTGCCTTGTACTTATGATCAGGATCAATAATTACTGTAAAGTCAGCTTCTTTGTCTTCAACAACATGATTACAGGTTAATATATATCCATCTTTAGAAATAATAAAACCAGAACCTCCTCCTATTTTTGTTTTACAATTACCTTCTTTTATTTTTTTAGGAAAAGCTATTTTTTCTCCTTTAAAAGGAAGGAAATAAAACTCTTCTATTTCTGGTAAATCTTTGGAAGCAATAATGGTTATTACTGCTGGACAAACCTTTTTGGCTATAGAAACTATTGATGATTTTTTCATAATAATATGTATTATTTTTATTTAACTTTATCATAAAAAAAGATTGATAACAATAGAAAAATATGATAATAAATACAAAAGTCCCCGTAGTTCAACGGATAGAACAAGAGATTCCTAATCTCTAGATAAGGGTTCAACTCCTTTCGGGGACACACTCAAGGGGCCCGTAGTATAGGGGTAACACGCGTCCATGGCATGGATGAGTCCGGGGTTCAATTCCCCGCGGGTCCACATAAAAACCGCCCTCAAAGAGGACGGTTTTAAAAATTAATTTATCTTACAGCGTCTTTTAAAGCTTTTCCTGCTTTAAATTTAGGACTCTTCATTGCTGGAATTTTAATCTTTTCTCCTGTTTTAGGATTTCTTCCTTCTCTAGCTGCTCTAGCACCAACTTTAAAAGTACCAAAACCAGTTAAAACAACCTCACCTCCCTTTGATAGGGTTTTTGTAATTTCTTCAATAATAGCGTTTAAAGCTTCGCTTGCGTCTTTTTTAGACATAGCTGTTGCTTTAATAATTGATTCAATGATATCTTCTTTTGTCATTTTTGTCATATTGTTAAAAACTTTCAGATTAAAAATTAATTGTTGATTAATTTTTAAAATAAAAGCCTGTTAGAATTAGCGTCGACCTTTTACTTTATTATTTTGCGTACTCTATCACCCTCATTTCTCTGATTAAATTTACTTTAATTTCTCCAGGAAATCTTAATTCTTCTTGAATCTTTTTAGCAATCTCTCTGGCCATTTTATGAGCTGTTAAATCATCAATATCTGTTGGCTTAACAAATACTCTTATTTCTCTTCCTCCTTGTATAGCATATGCTTTCTCAACTCCTGGAAAAGCTGTTGCAATATCTTCTAAGTCTCCCAATCTTTTTAAATAATTTTCTAAAGTATCTTTTCTAGCTCCTGGTCTTGCCCCTGATATTTGATCAGCAGCTTGAATAATTCTTGCCTCTACACTTTCATAAGGATATTCTTCGTGATGAGACTTTACTGCTGTAATAATTTTCTCGCTTATTTCAAATTTCTCTAAAATTTTAGCTCCTATATCAGTATGAGACCCTTCTATCTTATAGTCAAGAGCTTTACCAATATCATGAAGTAGTCCTGCTTTTTTGCACAATGATACATCTAGACCTAATTCTCCTGCCATAGCTCCTGATAAAAGGGATACTTCTATACTATGATTTAATACATTTTGGCCATAACTTGTCCTGTATTGCAACCTACCTAATATTTGAACGAGCTTATCTGGTAAATCAAGCACTCCTGTTTCATAAACTGCTGCTTCTCCTGCTTCTTTAATTTTTTTATTAATTTCTTCTTCTGCTTTTTCAATTTCTTGTTCTACTCTTGCTGGTTGTATTCTTCCATCTTTCAATAATCTTTCTAAAGCAATCTTAGCTATTTCTCTTCTTACTGGATTAAAGCTTGAAAGAATAACCATTCCTGGTGTTTCATCAACAATTAATTCTACTCCAGTTGCTTTTTCAAATGCTCTAATGTTTCTTCCTTCTTTACCAATAATTCTTCCTTTAATTTCATCAGATGGAATAGCAACTGATGAAGTAGTTAACTCTTGTACTTGAGGTAATGCATAAGCTTGAACAACTGTACTAATAATCTCTTTAGCCTTTTTTTCATATTGTTCTGCCCCCCTTTCTTCCAGCTTTCTTATTCTTTCTAAAACCTCTGCATTATACTCTCTTTCTGTTTTTTCTAATAATTCTTCTTTTGCTTGTTCTTTTGATAATCCAGATACTTTCTCAAGCTTTTTTAATGTTTCTTCTTTAAGTCCTTCTAAATCTTTCTTAATTTCTTTTAATTTTTCTAACTTTGCCCCTACCTCCTTTTCCTTGCTTTGATTTTCTTTTTGTTTTTCCTCTAACTCCTCTTCTTTTTTTAAAATACGACCCTCTGTCTTGATTATTATTTTTTGCCTTTCTTCTAAGTCAGAAAATGTTTTTCTTTCTATTTGTTCTGCTTTTTCTTTAGCCTTATTAATTATTTCTTCAGCATTTTGTTTTGTTTGAACAATTTTCTTTTGAAGCTCTGCTTCAATTGTTCCTGCACGCTTTCTGGCAATCGATTGGCGGACATAATAACCAACAATGGATCCCACGATTAATGAAATCGTGACTATAACCACTGGTGTTAATTCTTCTAACATGTATGTAGTTGAAAATTTGGCACATAAAAATACCTATAATTTTGTTAATTTCATTAATACTATATTCATTTTAATAAAAATATATTTACCAAAAATTTCAAATTAATCTAATAATCTAAATTAAGTATATCAAAAAACCCTTGTAAATACAAGAGTTTAATGATTTTAGGCTAATTTCCAACTTCTTTCCATGTTGGCAATGGTAAACTAGGATATGACCCTTCTCCTTCTCCTTGTTCTCCTGCACAGCCATCAGAACCAGTAATTAATAGTCTTGTCCTTATTTCTTCTCCAGTATTTGTAGCAGTAATTGTAACATTATTGTTTGTAGTGTTAGTTAAATCTGCTGAACCATTAACCAATGACCATGTAAAAGTATTATTATTTCCTGAAGAACAAAGAACAGGACTTTGGCTAGTGTTATAACAAATACTACAATTCCACCCATTATCTAAATTGTTTGGATCTAAAATAGCTGTATCCCCTTCTCCTGTCCAACAAGCATCAAAACATCCACTTTGATCTTCTCCTCTATATACACTATCTGTTGTTGAACACATTAATGTGCTTTCATCTAAAACAAGACTAGACTTTTGCGGAACAACTCTTACTAATGGAAAAGCACGGGAAGGAGTGGTAAATGTAGAAGAGGCTTGAACCCAATCAGAACTTGCTCCTTTATCATTATATACTTTAACCCACCAATTATATATTTTATTATAAGCTATTTGTTTTAAAAATAATAATTCATTTTCTCCACTTCTTTTAACCGAAGCATTGTTATAGGTTATTATTGTGTTAGGAGAAAGAGGATTAATGCTTAAATCAATAGAATCTGAAAATACTGGATTCAAAGGATCTGATCCTTGTGATATTGCAAAATCATAACCAATAATCTTTGCTTCTGAATCTGAATCAGTATAAGTAAACTTAAATTCTAAGTTTCCTGACTTTCCTGAAATTACACTTGTTTCTTCTAAATATTTATCGCAATACCAACAAGAAGCATTGCTATCTATATCTAATGGATTTGAAAGACTAGTAGCTGAAGGAGCGTCTAATAAATTAGCTGAACAATAAGCAACAGTACCTGCTACTTCTGATTCTTCATCTTTAAATACCACGGATGGAACAGAATCAGTATATTTTCTAATCTTAACGTTATCCCAATAAGTTCTAACTTCTTCACAATCAGTTGCCCTGCTCCTTACTTTAAAAGTATGGGTTCCTTCAGTTAAAGTAAAACTATTAGAAGTAAGACTTGTCCAATTAACCGTATTAGACGTGCTACATCCTGAATAACTAATATTGCTTAATGATTTAATAACAGTTCCATCTATTAATGCTGATGCATCTGGAATGGTTCCAGTTCTGCAATAAGTATATTGTCCTCCTGTGGCTTTAACATAAAAAGTAGCAATATATGTTCCTGCTTCAAAATTTAATGATTTGTTAGCATAAGTATATATTCCGTCCCAAGGAGAATGATTACAATGAGACTTACTGTACAAATACAAACTATAACTTCCTGATACTTTTTGTGCTGTTGTTGCAGACATACTACCAGCATCTGACCCATCTTTATATGCATAAGAAACTGTCCAATCAGAAACACTTCCATCATCAAAATAATCAACAAAATCAAAAACATTAGCTTCGTTAGATGTAGTAGAAACAGAATCATTTCCATAATACATATATATACTAGAACTTCCACTAGCAATTGATGGAACCTTTACCCAAAAAGTAGCTGTAGATGAATCTACTTTTGACTCTCTCCAATAATTTAATTCTGTTATGCCAGTAGAATCAGTAAAACGTATATCATCAAAATCTACTTGCATATCTGAATCATAAGAAACCGTTATTTGCATCTGATAATTTGTTAAAACTGAACCTGAATTAGTAAATTCAACTTCTTTCCTGTAATCATATCCTTCAAGCCAGGTTGTTCCTTCTGTTTCGCAACTCCACGTCCAAGGACCTGTTCCTAAAACTTCTGTAGCTATTCCCTCGCTACATAAATTGCTTGAAGGAGTTGTTGCAAAGGATCCGCCATCTGCTGACCCACAAGCAGCTTGATCTAATTGAATTGCTGAACACGATGCTGTTGATCCACCGTTTATTCCAGTACAAGTCCAATCAAATGTTGTTGTATTGTCAATAACTTCAGAAGGATTTCCTGCATCACATAAATTTGTTAAAGGAGCGGTTGTAAATGATCCACCATTAGATGATCCACAAAGACCATCAACTGAATTATCTATTGTTGCTGAACAACTAACAGTTAATGAATCATCTCCTGTACAAGTCCAAGTATAGGTTGTTGATCCAGTTGTTACTGAAGAAGGGTCTCCATATGTACAAAGGTTTGTTTCTGGAGCAGAAACAAAGGTTCCTCCGTTTGATGATCCACAACTTGTTTTGTAAGTATAACAAGCAGCTGGTGTTTCTGGTTCACTTTCACAATTCCAATACCAAGTATTATTGTTTAAAACCAATGATGTATTAGCACTAGAAACACAAAGATTAGTTGAAGGTTGATCTTTTCTTGTTGTGTTATGATATGATCCGCAAGAAATTCCTACTGTTCTTGATGCACTACAAGTTCCACTATCAGTTCCTCCGTTTTGTCCTAAGCAAGTCCAGGTTGCTGAAGCTCCTGGTTCTGGAAATGTTGTACTAGAAGGAGTTCCTGTGGCACATTGAGTATATGGAGTCCAAGAAGAATCAGTTGATGCATAAGTATGACCATCAGCAGTTCCACAAGAACCATTAAGACCAAAATCTGCTCTAATGGTTTGACTTCCAGTAACACCAGTGACTGCTCCAGTAGAAGTATTAAGGGTTCCACCAGATCCACTAGTTCTAGTAAAGCCAACCAAAATATATCCTGAGCTTGGTGTACAAGCTGGTGCAGCTGATGTTCCATTATAGGCTACTGTTCGGCTAGAAGGAGTACAAGAACCTCCTGTTGATGAAGTATAGGTTACTACATAATTTCTCGTAGCTGAACAACTAACTGGTAAAGAGTCGTTTCCTGTACAAGTCCAGGTATAGGTTGATGTTCCGCTTGTTACACTAGAGGCTGTACCATAAGTACAAAGACTTGTTGGAACAGATGTATATGTTCCGCCATTAGATGATCCACAACTTGTTTTGTAAGTATAACAAGAAGCATTGATACCTGGATTATTAGTACAAGACCATGACCATTTATTACTTGCAAGACTTAATGTTGTGTTGCTTCCATATGTACAAAGATTAGTTGAAGGTTGATCTCTTCTTGTTGTGTTATGATATGATCCACAAGAAACCTTAGGAGCAGAACATGAAGCTGTTGTTCCTCCTCCAGAACCACTACAAGACCAACTCCAAGAAGAACCATTATCAGTAAAAGATGTAAATGTTCCAACTGCACACCTTTCAGCTGATGTATCAATATATGAGGTTGAAGGATATCCATGACCCTTAGCAGACCCACAAGAACCATTAATTACAGGGGCTGATCTATAGGCTATTCCTGTTCCACTATTTGTTCCAGTCCATAAACCAGAACAATACCAACTTGTTGATCCGCCTTGAGAAGGAAAAGTTGTATTTGAAGGATTTCCTACACTACATTGAGTATAGCTTCCCCAAGAAGTATCAGTTGATGCATAAGTATGACCATTAGCAGTTCCAAGAACACCATTTTGTTTGATGTGAATTAAACACCAATCAGAATTGGTTCCTCCATATGCACCACTACAATTCCACCAATATGCATCTCCGTCTCCTCCATTAAATATTTGAAAATTGGCAACTGTTCCTAAAGAACAAAGATTAGGAGAAGAAGAAGTTAAAGAACCACTAGTTACTCCTCCACTTGTTGGGCTGCTTTGAGATCCACAAGCACCATTAACTATTATATGAGCAACACACCAATCAGAATTAGTTCCTCCTCCTGAACCATCACATATCCACCAATACGAACTATATACAGGTGGAGCATTCCAATTAGAAACTGTTCCAGAAGAACAAAGATTAGGAGAAGAAGAAGTTAAAGAAGTAACATTGGTGTTGTTAACAGAACCACAAACACCATTAACAACAGCTCTATTCGCAGAACAGCTTGCTGTTGTTCCACCACCAGAACCAGCACAAGTCCAGGTGTAGGTTGTTGATCCAGTTGTTACTGAAGAGGCTGTTCCTGTGCTACAAAGATTTGTTGAAGGAGCAGTTGAAAATGTTCCGCCATTAGACGATCCGCAAACACCATTAATTATAGTCGGGCAATAAGAAGTAGAAGCATAACCAGCAGTACATTGAACAGTTGTATTGTCTATACAATCCCACCCAAAACCAAGTATTGTAAGGCCATCCCTTATCATATGTAAATTATGAGATATTCCAACAGAACACATTTTAAAACCAGGATAAGGGGTTGATCCACCATTTGAACTTACTATATCTGCTTCGCTTTTCCAGTTACAAGTAGTAGCATTTCCACAAACAGGTGCTGCAAAAACAGACTGTATAGCAAAACCAAAAACCAAAAATAAAGAAAGAATAATTAATTGTAGATGTTTTTGATTTTTCATAAGTTTATTTTTTATTATTTAATTATTAATTGGTTTCTCTCCATGTTGGTAAAGGAACGGTTGTTCCTGTCTCTCCTTCAGCAGCACACTCAGAACCAGTAATTGCTAACCCTGGATTTTCATCTCCAATTAATGAAGTATATTTAAAAATTGGATTAGGAGAATCTATTCCTGTTTGACTTTGATAAGATCCTACTGTTAAAGGTAAAAACCAAGAGAATTGACTATTGCTTGTAGAACAAAGCGTTCTATTTCCAGAAGAATCATAACAAACACTACATTTCCAATCAGATGAAGTTAAGCTTGCTGTATCTTCTTCCCCTGTCCAGCAAATGTCAAAACATTCACTTGTATCAGTATTTCTATTTAAAGTATTTGTTGTTGTACAGTACTGAACATCTGTATTTAAATATACATTTGTTGACGCAGTAGCAATCCTAACTATTGGATATGGTTTTTTAGGAGTGTCAAATGTTCCAGCTGAAATCCAACCAGTTTCACCCCCTCCTTGTTTTTCTAAATTAACATACCAATTATATGTTTTTCCAATAGTTCCGTTTCCATAAGAAATTAATAAAGTATAATTACTTAATGCAATGTCTGTTGTTACGCCTTCTCCCACCATTAAACCAGTATATTCTATTGACTGATTATTTATTGGAAGCCAACTTGTGGTCTCTACACTTCCAACTCTGACTTTATAGTTAATATATTTTGTATTATTTACTATAAATCCTAATATTGGCTGAGCTCTTCCTGTTGAAGTGCTTAAACTTCCTTTTCTTAATACTCCAGAACTATCATAATAATAATCACAATAGAAACAAGATTCATCAGTATTATCAACATCAAAATCTAGTGGATTTTTAAATGAAATCCTGTCAGCAGAACAATCAACTGTAGAGTTATTTCCTTGACATTGCCAAGTATATGATGTTGATCCTATATTTTCATTAATTGAAATTCCTGAAACACATCGATTTACAGGCATTTCTGAATATATTTCTGAATTAGTTGCACAAACACCATCGATAGATTCTTCTGTAACTGAAACTGTAACTGGATCAGAGAAAACTATTTCTGTACCATCAAATACATACAAAGAACATGCATCTTCTACTGGAGAAGCTGGAGCAATATATGTAGGATTGATTACAGAGTCATCAACAAATGCTCCTTCAGAACAAGAACATGTCCATCTATAAAATAAATCGTCTTCATCAGGGTCTGAGGCTGAAAAACCAGTAAAATTAACTTGTTCAGAAACATTAACTGAATAATCTAAAACACCATTAGTGATTATTGGTTTTTGATTATAATCCTTGACGCATCGAGCCGAAATAGCGATATCTTTCGAAGAACAAGGAGGCGCCCAGTAGATTCTAATTTTCCCGCTAAGCTCATCATGAGGATATATACACGAATAACCACATTCAAGAGGACCAATATCACCAAAAAACCATACATAAAAAGGAGAAAACCATTCCCAAAAATAAGCAGCAGAACCAAGGTTTAAATATGTATATGGATTTGTTTCAAGAATATTCCATCCCCCTGCAGGAAGAGCTGAAAAACCAGTAAGATTTTCACCGACCCAAGCAGGAGGAGTAGCCAAAAGATCTCTCGTAATGTCCGCGGTCAAAGAAAACAAGCTATCAAATTCTTCTTTGCTTGCTAAATGCCAACCCGAAGGACAAGCATTTAAAGACTCTTCATGATGATACAATCTTCCATATACATCACAATTAGCAAGATTATTATCATAACAAGAGCTGTTTTCTGCTGCATAATTTAAATTTTCTTTCATCCAACAATAATCACCTATTTGAACAGTAGAATATGTTTGCCCGTCACGAGAATCTGTAAAATTATCGCCACAACTAAATTCAGAAGTTAACCTAGTTGCCGAACAACTTATCGGCAACGAATCGTCTCCAGTACAGGTCCACGTATATGTTGAAGAATTAATTGTTATCAAAGAAGGCTGTCCGAATTCACAAAGATTAGTAATCTCTAATTCAGAAGAAAAACTTCCTCCGCTTGAAGAGCCACAAGTGGTTTTGTAAGCAAAGCAAGAAACATTTGTTTCATAATCATTAGAGGTATACATAGGTCCATTGTATATCCATGCAGACCCTTCTTTATGAAGATAAGCAACTGCTGTTTGATATTGTCCTGTTGAAGAAAGACCTATTCCATAAAAATCACTCCCTGTACCAGATAATGTTGCGGTCCATGTTGCACCATAATCACTTGATGTATAAATTTCTTTACCAACCGCAACCTGAATTTGACCACTATCTGAAACATCTACCTCTCGTAAATAGGCATCTAGATTATTCGATGTCCATGTTACACCATAATCGCTTGAAAAAATTACTCCGTTTTCAGTCGTTATTGTTTGATATTGTCCTGTTGAAGAAAGACCTATTCCATAAAAATCACTCCCTGTACCAGATAATGTTGCGGTCCATGTTGCACCATAATCACTTGATGTATAAATAATATTATTTGTTTCAGATGCTGTTTGATATTGTCCTGTTGAAGAAATATCTATTCCTAAAAAATGACCCCCTGTACCAGATAATGTTGCGGTCCATGTTGCACCATAATCACTTGATGTATAAACTTTTCCATCGTAAGAATCTTGTGTTCCTGCTGTTTGATATTTTCCATCATTTGAAATTGCAACTTTATAATAATTATTCGAATCATTTTTTCTTTGAGTCCATGTTGCACCATAATCGCTTGATGTATGAATCTTTGATAGACCAACCGCTGTTTGATATTGTCCTGTTGAAGAAACATCAACGTCAAACCATCCTAATTCACTAGTGCTTTTTACCATTGTCCATGTTGCACCATAATCGCTTGAAATATAAATTTCTGAATCTGAAATGGGCGTCCACCTTGTAACCGCTGTCTGATATTGTCCTGTTGAAGACATTGATATTCCCGACCAAGGTCTATATTCCTCTTTTTGTACCCAAGAAGAACATGTCCAATACCAAGAACCATTACTAGTAATAAAGATTGGAGTTCCAGCTAAACATAGGTTAGTTGAAGGAGCAGTTGTAAATGATCCTCCATGAGACGAACCACATTGGACATTAGATTCTTCTGTAACTGAAACTGTAACTATATCAGACCATGTTACTTCTTTTCCATCAAATACATACAAAAAACATTCATCTTCTATTGGAGAAGCTGGCGCAATATATGTAGGATTAGCTAAATTACTATTAATAAACGTGCCTCCTCCTTCATTTTCAGGGAGGCATGACCATAAATAAGATAGTAGATCATTGTCAGCGTCTGAAGCTGAAAAACCAGTAAAATTAACTTGTTCAGAAACATTAACTGAATAATTTAATGTTCCATTAATAATAACTGGCTTGTTGTTTGTTGTTAAAGTTTTTGTTCCTAAATCAGTTAAAACATTATTTGCTGATATTAAAACAGAAACATAATATGTTTCACCATCAACAAGATCTTCCATTGAAACTGTTTTAATTCCTGTACTTGAAACATCAACCCATTTTTTAATGTCTTCAACCTCTGGTGGATTATTTTCTGTACTCCATCTTATTTGTAATTTTGTTGGCTCAACAGATAACTCTGTAACATTAACCGAGATTGTTCCTATTCCCGAGCCATTATATTCGACGCTGTCAAATGTACCAGCTGGAGCTGGAGCACCTGCTGAACAATTTGCTGTACTTCCTTCATTAATTCCTGTACAACTCCATGTCCATGTATTATTTAATCCTCCATTATAACTAATTTCTGTATTTTCTCCTTTATCACAAAGATTAACAATATCTAATTCTGATGAAAAAATTCCTCCGCTAGAAGAACCGCAAACACCATCAACAGCTACAGAGGTTGGGTCATATACTAAATTAATTTTTCCATCATATCCACCCATAACATAAATTTTATCGTTAGCAACGGCGACAACAGCATCGCTTACAGCTTGAGGCAAGCTATCCGCAGTGACCCAAGTATCAGTGACTGGGTCATAAACTTCATTAACGGTTACCCATGAATTAAGAATTGTGTTATACCCCCCTATCACATAAATTTTATTATTATATACTACAGGAAAAACATGTCCCCTAGGCGTTGGCATGGATGCTTTGGTGGTCCAGGTATTTGTAGCTGGATCGTATTCCTCGTTTACTCCCGTTGACCCAGGAAGATGAGGCACATAACCCCCTATCACATAAATTTTATTATTGACGGTTACTGCTCCCGTCACATATCTTTTAGTAGGCATGGATGCTTTGGTGGTCCAGGTATTTGTAGCTGGATCATACTCTTCGTTTGTATTTAAAACACCATCAGAATTTCTCCCCCCTATCACATAAATTTTATTATTTACCACGGCTGTGGTAGCACTCTCTCTAGCAGTAGGCATATCAGCCCTCGCTGCCCAAGAATCATTTGATATGCGATATCTTTTATTTGAATCAATATATATTGATTCTTTCCCGCCCATAAAATATACATAACCATCAACATATGCTGCCATACCACGATCATACGAATTAGTATGACTTTTTGCTGTCCACACGTTGCTAGACGGATTATACTCTTCTATAGCATTATAAGGACCTTCTAAAGGAAGACGATATCCTCCAATCGCATAAATCTTACTACTACTGGATGCAACCGTATGAGCCGTCCTTGGATAAGCCCAAGGAGCTTTCACTTTCCATCCATTGTTCGCTATCATTGAAGCATTACAAAAAACATAAGGTGATCCTTCTTCTCCGCCAGAACAAGCCCAAAACCAAGTTTCATCAGTTGAGTTATACATCATCGTTCCTGATACAAAATTACCATCACTACACAATAAACTTTCTGAAGGATATGGATCCCAATATCCCCATGATTGTTCAGTGGCTAATCCACAACTAGCAGCAAAAACATTTCCTCCAACAAAAATCATCGACATTATTGAAAAGAAAAGTATTGTTTTAAAAATTTTATTATTCATGTTTATTTTTTATTATATTTTTTGTATTAAAAAATCTTTAGCATATGCTAAAGAACATCTTTATATTAAAAAATTTATTAATTAAATAACCGGAAAAATTCCTACAAAATAAAAGCTTTTTCATAAACACCTCACCTTTTATGATTAACTTTATTTTATTATCTCTGTAAAATTATTTTTTGTCAAGAAAAAACAGGACTCTCGTCCTATTTTTTTCCTAAAAGTACTTTATCAACTACTCCGTATTCTTTTGCTTCATCAGCTGTGAGATAAAAATCTCTGTCAGTGTCTTTAGAAATTTTTGATAATGGCTGACCAGTATGCTTGGCTAAAATTTTATTCATTCTTTCTTTAATTTTTAAAATTTGTTTTGCTGTAATTTCTATTTCCGTTGCTTGTCCTCTTGCCCCTCCAGCTACTTGATGTAGTAATATCTCTGAATTTGGCAATGCATATCTTTTTCCTTTAGCTCCTGCTGCTAATATTAAAGCCCCCATTGACGCTGAAAGACCTATTGATATAGTAGAAACATCTGGTTTTATATACTGCATAGTATCATAAATAGCTAAACCAGCTGTAACAGAGCCTCCAGGACTGTTAATATATAGTCTTATGTCCTTTTCATGGTCTTTTGAGGCTAAAAATAGTAACTGAGCAACTATTGAATTAGCCATTGTGTCATTAAAAGTACCTGCTAATAAGATAATTCTGTCTTTTAAAAGTCTAGAATATATATCATAAGCTCTTTCTCCTTGTTGTGTTTTTTCAATTACTGTTGGAATTAAGTTCATTTTATTGATTCTTAATTATTATTAAAGGTTTAATAAGGCAAAAGCCTTTTCATTCTTAATTTCATCTTCAATATATAGCTTAATTCTATCTAAGTCAATTTGTTTTTTAGATTCTTCTGGATAATTAGCTAAAATTTCTTTAATCCTATCTTCTATTTCTTCTTTTTTTACTTCAATTCCTTGATTTTTAATTATTTGCCTTATAATCAAGAAGTTTCTTACTCTATCATAAGCTATTTTTTCAAATTCTTTTTGAACTTGTTCTAATGTTTTCTTTGTTTGATCTAAATACTCCTCAAAACTAATATTTAATTCGTTTTTAACTCTATTTTGTAAATTACTAATTAATCCCTGGGCTTCTCTTTCAACTAATGACTGAGGAATGTCTATTTTTATCTTTGTGGCAATCTTTTCTAGTACTTCTGCTCTTTGTTTTTGTTTTATTGCTGTTTCTTTCTCTTGTTTTAATCCTTGTTCAATGTTTTTCTTTAATTCTTCAATTGTGTTGAATTGACCTAATGTTTTAACAAATTCATCATTAATTTCAGGTATTTCAACTTTTTTAACTGAATTTAGTATAATTTTAAGACCTGGCTTAGCTTCTTTTTCTTCTCCAGGATTCATATTAATTAAAACTGTATCTAATTCGTGCCCTTTTCCAACAATAAAACCATCTTTTTGCTCTTTTTCGTTTTCAAATAAAGTAATTTCAACAAAATCACCTGTTTCTACAGCTCCTTCTTTATCTTTAAATATAGCTCTTGATTGTTGAAGCCATGTAATAGCGTCATTAATCTCTTTTTCTTCAACTTTTACTTCTTGTTTTTTTATTGTTTTGGCAATTGCCTTAAAATCAGGTAAATCAATATCTTTTAATGTTTCTACTTCTGCTGAAAAAACAAAAGGATTGTCTTTAGCTACCTTAATTACATCTATTACTGGCTGAGAAACAATCTCTAAGTCTGTTTCTTTTAAATATTCGCTCCATTTTTCATTAATTATTAGCTCAGCAGCATAATTTAAAACATTATTTTCATTAATTTTTTCTTTAGCCATTGATTCTGGAACCATTCCTTTTCTAAAACCAGGCATTTCAAGCTCTTTAGTCATTAATTTAAAGGCTTTATCATAAAAAACATTAAATTCTTCTGCATTAATTTCTATTTCTATTTTCTTTTTTGTGTTAGAAACATCTTTAACTTTAATTTCCATTGTTTTTTTGTTTTATTCTTTATCTTCTTCGTCTTCTATATTTAACTCTTCTTCATCTTCTGCTTTTAGTTGTTCATCACTCTTAACATCTATTTTCCAACCAGTTAATTTGGAAGAAAGTCTTACGTTTTGACCTTCTTTTCCAATAGCTAAAGATAATTGATCATGAGGAACTATAACTAAACCTGTATTTTTAGGTAATATTTGAACATCAATTACTTTAGCTGGAGATAATGCATTAGTAATATATTTTACTGGATCATCAGAATATTCAATAACATCAATTTTTTCACCTCCTAATTCAGAAATTACTGCTGCTACTCTTACTCCACGCTGTCCAACCATTGCTCCAATAGGATCAACGCCTTCTGCCAAAGATTCAACAGATATCTTTGTTCTAGAACCTGGCTCTCTAGCTACTGATTTAATTTCTATTTGACCTGATGCTATTTCTGGTACTTCTAATTCAAATAATTTAGAAATTAATTTAGGATAAGCCCTTGAAAGAATAATTATTGGGCCTTTAGGCGTAGTATCTACTTTTAAAACATATAGTTTTAATCTTTGTCCTTCTTTATAGAATTCGCCTCTTATTTGCTCTTCTTTTGGTAATATTCCTAAGCTTTTACCTATATCAAAATATATATTAGAACCTTCAATTCTTTGAACAATACCTGATACTATTTCTCCTTCTTTTGACTTATATTCTTCAAGAATATTTTCTTTTTCCGCTTCTCTAATTTTTTGTAAAACAACTTGTTTAGCTGTTTGGGCGGCTATTCTTCCAAATCCTTGCTTGTTCTCCAAAGGAATAATCATTTCTTGTCCTGGTTTAAACTTAGAATCTTCTAATTCTTCAATTAAAATATGTCTTTCTGAGTTATACCTTACTCTTTTTGTCCCTATTTCTAATTCTCCTATATCTTCATTACTTAATTCGTCTTCTTTAGGTAAATAGGATTTTTTAATTTTTATTTCTTCTTCTCCTTCTTCTGCCTTAGGTATATATACCATTGTATGATCAACAACTAATTTTTCTCTCCAAAACTCAGTTTCTCCTGTTTTAGAGTTTATTTTAGCTTTGATTATTTGTCCCTTTTTACCATATTCTTTTTTGTATGCTGAAGCTAAAGCATGCTCTACTGTTTCAAGAACTTTTTCATGCTGTATGCCCTTTTCTTCTGCTAACTGACTTATGGCTAATAGAAAATTTTGCATGTCCATATGTTTATTTTTTCTTTATATTTATTAAAAAAATCGGAAATCACTCCGACAATAATCACTCAAATCTTTATGTACTCATACTATTCTAAAACAAGGGGATTGTCAAGAGAAGGATTTTAGGATAAAATACAATTATCAAAATGACTGAAACAAAAAAAATAAAATTCAATATCCCTAAAAATGTTCTCTTATGTATAAATTCTTTAAAGCAAAAAGGATTTGAAGCCTATATAGTTGGTGGTTGCACTAGAGATTTATTTATGGACAAAACTCCAGCTGATTGGGATATTACTACTAATGCTATTCCTGAGCAAATACAAGCTGTTTTTGAAGAATTAAACATTAAAACATTCTATGAAAATAGCTTTGGAACCGTGGGTATTATTTTTCCTAAAAATGAAATTATTGAAATAACAACCTATCGTTCAGAATCAACTTATTCTGACTCTAGGCACCCTGATAAAGTAAATTGGTCAAAACATATTGAAGAAGACCTTAATAGAAGAGATTTTACTATAAATGCTATTGCTATTACCCCTGTTTCTAAAAATGACTATCAAATTATTGACTTATTTTCAGGCCAAAAAGACTTAAAAAATAAGATTATTAAAACTGTTGGTTCTCCTGAGCAAAGATTTTCTGAAGACTATTTAAGAATGATGAGAGCTATTAGGTTTCAAACAACACTAGGAAATGATTGGAAAATAGAAAAACAAACAGAAAAAGCAATAATTAAATACAGTTATTTACTAGAAAAATCAGCTAAAGAAAGGATAAGAGATGAATTAATAAAGATCATTAATAGTAATAATGCTGGGTTTGGCATTGAAGCATTAAGAAAAACTAAATTATTACAATACATTTTACCTGAGCTAGAATTAGGCATTAATGTTAAACAAAACAAACATCATATATATGATTGCTATAAGCACAATCTTGAATGTTTAAATTATGCTACTAAAAAAGATTTTAATTTTCATATAAAAATGGCTGCTTTATTACACGACATAGGAAAACCAGCTACAAAAAAAGGCTTTGGAGAAAATGCTACTTTTTATAACCATGAAATAGTTGGAGCAAAAATGGCTGAAAAAGCTTTAAATCGTTTAAAGTTTTCTAAAAAAGATATTGATAAAATTGTTAATTTAATAAGATATCATCTTTTTTATTACAATGTAGAGGAAGTGGGAGAATCTTCAGTTAGAAGATTAATTAAAAATGCTGGCATTGAAAATATGAATGATTTACTAAAGCTAAGAATGGCAGATAGAATAGGGTCAGGTTGCCCTAAAGCAGAGCCATACAAATTAAGACATTTAAAGTACATGATTGAAAAAGTATCAAAAGATCCTATTTCAGTTAAAATGCTTAAAATAAATGGCAATGATATTGTTAAACAACTAAACATTAAGCCTGGTAAAAAAATAGGACAATATCTTGACATAATGCTTGAGCAAGTATTAAAAAATCCCAAAAACAATACTAAAAAATATTTAAGTTCTATGTTAAAAGAATTAAACTTATTAAATGATAAAGAATTAGACTTGCTAACAAAAAAAGCAAGAATAGAAATAAAAAAAGTTGAAACAAAAAAAGACAAAATGACAAAAGAAAAATATTGGATTACTTAAGGGTTTCACGTGAAACAAAAATATAAATTTATTATTAACCTAATAATAATTACCCATGTTTTACACAATATGATACAATAAAATTATAAATTTTTTATCAACATGTTCCACATGAAACATTAAAATAAATATATGGAAAATCAAATTATACTATTAATAATATTTACAATCTTAGGATACTTGTCAGGGTCAATCCCTTTTGGATATTTAATAGGAAAAATAAAAAATATTGATGTTAGAAAACAGGGAAGTGGTAATATCGGGGGAACCAATGTAGCAAGAAATCTTGGTTTTAAATATGGAATATTGGTTGGGCTTCTTGATATTTCAAAAGCTATTTTACCTATATACATAGCTAGTCAATATTTAATTATAGATTGGCAAATGGCTATTGTTTCAATATCTCCAGTAATTGGGCATGTTTTTCCTGTTTGGCTTAAATTTAAAGGAGGCAAAGGAGTTTCTACTGTTGCCGCAACATTATTTATGATCTTAGGATTAAAATATTCATTAATATTTCTTGGTTCATGGATATGCATGTTATTAATTATTAATATCATGAGTTTAACTAATTTAATTATAGTTTTATCTTTACCAATATTGTTCTGGTATAAAACTCACTCTGTTTCTTATTTAATATTAAGCTTCCTATATATTATTATTATATGGTGGGCTCACAGAGAAAACATACAAAGATTAAAACAAGGAAAAGAATCAAAATTATTTAAGTAAAATGTTATATTATTTATTATCTTGTATATATTTTTTTGGTCCAGCTTATTTAGCTAATGCATCACCACCCTTAGCTTATAAATTTAATTTTTTAAAAGCATTAGGAAAACCAGTTGATGGAGGAAAAACCATTAACAATAAGCCTATTCTAGGAGACCACAAAACATGGAGAGGGGTAATTTCTGAAATAATAATTTGCACCTTATTAATGCCAATTTTTATTTATATCCATAATTTTCTAGGTTTAGATCATTATCAAACCATTGGATTTAATGTATTTCCCCAAATAAATGGTTTTTTATTGGGATTTTTATTATCAATAGGCATTATTTTTGGTGATTTATTCTTTGCTTTTATTAAAAGACGCTTAGATTTAAAACCAGGCAGTAAATTTATTCCTTTTGATCAAACTAATTATGTTATTGGTGCTTTTATTTTTATTCAACCATTTTTAAAATTAGAGATTAAATTTTGGCTTTGTTTAATTATCTTGACATTTTTCTTACATATTTTCTTTAATAGGGCTGGGTATAATATGGGCTTGCATAATGCTAAATGGTAGGGTAGAATTAATTTGTAAAAATAATTGTTAATTTTATGCAAAATTTAATAAATGCTTTTATTCAAAACATAATTTTAAGCTTACCAAATTTAATTTGGTCTTTATTAATTTTATTTGTTGGAATAATTGTTGGTAAAAAAATAAAAGACTATACTATTGAATTATTAAAAAAATTTCGCCTTAATCAAATGTTAAAAACATTAGGCTGGGAGGATTTCTTTGATCGCTATAATGCTCAAATTAATGTATCTAAATTCCTGGGAGACATTGTTTGTATTTTTTTCATCTTATTGTTTCTAACAATTTCTTTTGATATATTAGGATTAAACCAAGTCAATCTTTTTATTCAAGGAATAATAAATTATTTCCCTAATATTTTTATAGCTATTATTATTTTTATATTCACTGTATTTTTAGCTGATTTTTCTAAAAAAATTGTTGTTGTAAGTTTAGAAAAAGAAAAAATTGCATATTCAGGGGTATTGGGAGATATTATTTCTTCTGTTGCCTGGATACTGGCAATACTAGCAATACTTTATCAATTAAAAATAGTTCCTGACTTAATTTTAACAATCTTTATAGGGTTTGTTCTTTTTATTGTATTATTTTTCGGCCTATCTTTTGGTCTCGGCGGAAAAGACTTTGCTGCAAAAATCCTTGAAGACTTAGAAAAAAAGATAAAATAAATTTTTTAAATAAAGAAATACTTTTTATTTCCTTTTTTGTATATGCAAGAAATAACACAAAATGAACTTAAAAAAATGATTCTCTTTTCTTGTGAAAGAATAGAGAGGGACAAAGAGCAAATCAATAAAATAAATGTTTTTCCTGTGCCTGATCAAGATACTGGTAATAATTTAGCTGCCACTCTTAAGGGAATGAAAGAACAAATTGAAGATAAAGATTTTTCTTCAGTTGAAGAATTAAGTAATAGTGTTTTAGAAGGAGCTTTAACTGGTGCTCAAGGCAATGCTGGAATTATTTATACTGGTTTTTTAGCTGGGTTTCTTCCTGAATTAGGAAAAGAAAACACAATTAATGCTGTTCAATTAGGAGAAGCTTTTGAAAAAGGATACGAAAGAGCTAAAGACTCTATTCAAAATCCAAGAGAAGGAACCATTCTAGATATTGTTGAAGCATTTGCTTTGTCTTTCAAGGAAGAATCTAAAAAAGAAAAAGACATTGTTAATGTTTTCTATAAATCTTTAGAACAAGCGCATATAGCTTTAGAAAACACACCAAATAAAATGGAAATACTTAAAAAAGCTGGGGTTGTTGATGCAGGTGGCCTCGGTTTTTTAATGATTTTAGAAACATATTTAGATATTTTGAAAGAACAAGAAGATATTTCTTCTCCCAAAACATTCTCTTTTGAAAAAGAAACTATTAGCCCAAAAAGATTTATTCAAATTATTTCTAATCGTTACGAAGTAGTGGCTTTGCTTAGAAATGTAGAAGAAAACGAAAAATCAATTAAAAATAAATTAAATTATCTTGGTAATTGTTTAGACATTATTCAAATAAAATCAAGAACAAAAATACATATTCATACAGATAGCCCATATGAAGTAAGAGACATTATTAAAGGAATAGGAGATATCGAAAACCTAAAAATCCAAGACATGGCTAGAGAAGTAATTGGGGAAAAATCAATTGAAAGCGTATCTATTGGAATTATTATTGATGAAAGAGCTGGCTTAACAGCAAAAATAATTGATCATTATGATATTGAGGTTATTCCATTTAAAATTACTTGGCCAGAAGGAGAAAGTTTACCAGGCAATACTGTGTGCGAAAAAATAAAAGAAGCAAAAAAACAAGGTTTAATACAAAAACCAAAAATAGAGCCTATTTCTCATGAATTTTTTCTTGAAGCATATAAAAAACAATTAGAAAAATTCAAAAACGTATTATGTGTTGTTTCAAGTTCAAAATTATCAGAAAGCTATAAAGCTGCTTTAAAAGCAAAATCTTTATTAAACCAAAAAGATCAGGAAAAAGTTTTTATTATTGATTCAAAAAATATTAGCGCTGGTCAATCACTATTAATTCTCGAAGCAATAGAATTAATTAAAGAACACCGAAACATTAAAGAAATACAAACACGTTTAGAAAAAATAATTCCTCAAATAAATGTTTGCTTTGTCTTAGAAGAAGAAAGATGGTGGAAGGGCAACTTCTGGTCTAAAGAAAAAAAAGATTATGTTCATGTCTTAGCACAAATTAAAGATGGAAAATTAACAAAAACTGGTCCTGCTAGAAGTAAAGATTTTGCTAATATCTTATTTAAAAGAATAGACCACATTACAGCTAAAGAAATTAAAAAAGGAGGAAGAATAAGAGCTGTTATTGCTCATGGTGACAATCAAGAGCAGGCCGAACAGCTCAAAAGCAGTCTTAAAAAATATAAAAGAGCTGATATCTCTTTTGTAACAATTACTGATCCAGTAACCAGTATTAATGCTTGCCCAGAAAGCTTAATAGTGGGATGGATAGTAAAATAATATGGAAGAAAAAAATATTGGTATTGTTGCTGACGAAGCAATTGATTTACCAGAAGAAATTATCAATAATAATGATATTTCTCTTGTTAAATTTAAATTAGATTTACAAGAATTAGAAAAATATCCTGGAAATATTTATGAAAAAATGAGACAAGCGGAAAAAGAAAATAAAATAACTTTCGCTAAAACATCTCAACCCTCTATTAATGATTTTGCTAAAGCTTTTCAAGAAAAATTAAAAAATTATAAAGAAATAATTTGTATTACCATAAGCTCAAAAGTTTCTGGTACATATAATTCTGCGCTTCAGGCTAAAAAATTTCTAGCTCAAGAATTAAAAGAAAGGGTTCATATTTTTGACACATTAAACGGAAGTGCTGGGGAAGGATTATTTGTATTAAAAACATTAGAGCTTATAAAAAATAATTATAATATAAAAGAAATAATTGAAAAATTAGAACAAGAAACAAAAAAAATAAAACTACTTGGTCTTTATGAAAATGGAAAATGGCTTGAAGCCAGCGGAAGAATTCCTCGTTTCATAAACAAAGGCGCAGAAAGAATGAAAATAAAACCTTTGTTTGGTTTTAAAGATGGAAAATTAGCTATCGCTGGAATAAAAAGAGTAAAAGAAATGTCTAAAATTTTATTTGAAGAATTTGAAAAAAATACTCAAAAAATAAGACAATCTGGAAAAAAAATAATAGCTGGCATTACTCATGCTGATAATTTAGAAGAAGCAAAAAAATTAAAAGACCTTCTTTCAAAAATTAACGTTGAAGTAATTTTTTCTAGCTTTGTTTGTCTTCCTATTGGAAGTCATATTGGTCCAGGAGCTTTAGTGTTGTCATGGAACGAATAATTATTAATTAATAATATATATGAAAAAAACAACTATTGTAATAGGAGAAAGTTCTTCCATCCCCTTAGAAATAGCAGAAAAATATAATATGCACCTAGTTCCTTTTGTTATGGAATGGAAAGAAGAAGCAAACATTGAAGGAAAAACCATATTTGAAAAAATGCGAAATGCTAAAAAAAATGGTTTAAAAACTTACCCCAAAACATCTCAACCATCAATAGGAGTGTACAAAAAAATATTTGAAGAAATATTATCTACTGGTCAAGAAGTATTATGCTTAACCATTAGTTCAAAAATATCTGGTACATATAATTCTGCTTTTCAAGCTAGAAAAATGCTTAAAGAAGAATTGCAAAACAAGGTTTTTATTTTTGACACAATGAACGCAGATGCAACTGAAGCATTGTTAGGAATAAAAGCTGCTGAATTAGTCGCTCAAGGAAAAACAGCTGAAGAAATATATAATTCTTTAGATAATTCTAAAATTCATGTCTTCGGAATGATAGAAAGCCCAAGGTGGCTAGAAACAGGAGGAAGAATAAACTCTACTATTGCTAGTATTTTAGAAAATGCACAAAAATTAGGATTAAGACCAATACTTGGAATTAAAGACGGCCTAATTAAACCAACTACTGTTAAAATGAAAGCTAAAGATACTGCTGAAGCATTATTAAAAGAAGTGCAAGGGCTAAAAAACCCAAAACTAAAAATAGCTATAACTCATGCTGATAATTTAGAAGAAGCATTAAAGTTAAAAACATTAATTGAAGATAATTTTCCTGAATCAACAATTGAATTCATCAGCTTAATTAGTCTTGTTATTGGCGCTCATGTTGGTCCAGGCTCTTTACTTGTTTGTACATTAGAAGATTAATAATTTTTAATTATGATAAACTATATTTTTATTATTTTATTTTCTTATTTATTAGGTTCAATTCCTTTTGCTTTAGTTGTAAATAAATTATTTTTTAAACAAGATATTAGAACTTTTGGCTCAAAAAACATGGGTGCTCTTAACACCCTAAGAACAGCTTCTAAAGAAAAAGGGAAGTTAATTGGTTTGATTTCTTTTATCGCTGTTACTGCTCTAGATATGGGCAAGGCAATATTATCAATTATAATTGCTCAAATATTATTTCCCAATAGTATTCTTGCAATTACCTTAGCTTCATTCTTTGTTATTTTGGGGCATAATTATTCAATATTTTTAAAGCTAAAAGGGGGAAGAGGAGCAGCTAGTTTTTTAGGAATATTATTATATCTTGACTGGAAATCATTTTTAGTTTGGATATTAATTATTGTATTTTTTATGGTTTTATTTGAATTAATGGCTAAAAGAAAAATAAATAAAAAATTCTTAAAACATGCTGTTTCTGATCAAGTATTGGGAAGATTAACCGGAGAAACAATTGCTGTTTTATGGTTTTATGCATATAATACTATATTGTTCTTTCCAGCCTTGTTTGTTACACCATTAATTTTAATTGCTCATAAAGACAGGCTAAAAGAACAGCTTGAAAAAATAAAAAATAAGACTTATTTAAATGATTAATCAATGTTTAATTAATTTTGTCTTTTTATTTTTATCCTATGTTTTAGGATCAATTCCCTTTGCTTATATTGTTACTAAAATAAGCTCTGGTAAAAATATCTATGATATTGGCTGGAAAAAAAGCTCTGGATCAAATGTAACTAAAAACATTGGTATCTTAGAAGGAGGATTAACAATGTTTCTAGATATTGGCAAAGCTTTTTTAGCAATTTATTTAGCAAAATACTTTGGTTTAAGCGATACAATGCAAGTATTTTGTGGATTAATGACAATAATTGGACACAATTGGTCAATATTCATGAATTTTCAAGGAGGAAGAGGTTTGGCTAGTTTAATAGGCGCTGTATTAGCTTTATCACCCATAACTCTTTTTATTGTTTTAATTCCTACTATTTTCTTTGCTATTATCTGGACAGCTTCAATTGGAACAATTATTTCTTTAATTCTAGGTATTTTTATTTCTTTTAAAGGGGGATTTATCTTTGAACCAGTAGGGTACTTATTTATTCTATCCTTAATCCCTATTTTTATTAAAAGATTAAGCCCTATAAAGGAATTATTTGAGACAAAAGGAGAAAAGAAAAAAGAATTAATAGAAAATCGACTAATTTTTGATCAAGATACTGTTCCTCCTTTTAGACTTAAGTTCTTAAAAAACAAAAAGCCCCTGTAGCTCAACGGATAGAGCACTGGTCTTCGGAACCAATGATGTGAGTTCGAATCTTGCCAGGGGCACAGAGACCTTGATTTTTTATTAAAAAAATACTATAGTTACAACAAGATGAATCCAAACATCATACCAAAAAAAATAGTTTTAGTCTTGGTTCTATTTTTTTTATTTTCAATAACAACAACTGCAGTTGCTGATTGTCCAGAATATAAAGCAGGAGACCCTATTGTTTTTTGTGGAAATGAAGGACAAGATCCTTGTACTTTCGATGATTTGTTTTGCTTAATAAACAGAGTTATTACCTTTATAATGTTCAATGTTGTTCCTCCTCTAGCAATCATATGGTTTGCTTTTGGCGGAATAACAATGATGACAGCAGGAGGAGATCCTTCAAAAATACAGACAGGGAAAAAAATGATAACTTATGGAATAATCGGCGTATTAGTAGTTTACGCGGCCTGGTTAATTGTTTATGGATTTGTATCCTTTTTAACCGGTGGAGGAGACCCTTGGCCACTTAATTTTTTCCAAAATCCAAACAACCCTTAAGCCCCGTTAGCTCAGCTGGTAGAGCAGGAAGCTCTTAACTTCAAGGTCGTGGGTTCGAGTCCCTCACGGGGCACCAATAAAAGATAAATTAATTAAAAAATATGATTTCAACAACAGAAAAAGAAAAAATAATAAGTAAGCATAAATTACACGAAAAAGATACTGGCTCTGCAGAAGTCCAGGTTGCTTTATTATCAGAAGAAATAGGATCTCTTCTTTCTCACTTACAAAAAAACAAAAAAGATTTTCACTCTAAAAAAGGATTATTAAAAATGATTGCTAAAAGAAGAAAACTTTTAAAATACTTAGAAAAAACTAATCCTAAAAAATATAAAGAGCTGACTAAAAAGATCGGCCTTAAGTCATGAAAAGCGAATCATTTAAACTAGAAATTGAAGGAAAAACTCTAGAAGTAGAAATAAATAATTTAGCTGAAAGAGCTAATGCTTCTGTTTGGGTAAAACTAGACAATACTGTTATTATTGCTACCTGCGTAATGTCTAAAAAAGAAATCGAGGGAATCGATTTTTTTCCTTTAAGCGTAGCCTATGAAGAAAAATATTATGCTGTAGGAAAAATACTTGGTTCAAGGTTTTTAAAAAGAGAATCTCGTCCAAGCGAAAAAGCAATATTAAATTCTAGATTAATCGATAGGGCAATCAGACCATTGTTTCCTAGCAACTTAAAAAGAGAAGTTCAAGTTATTACTACTTGTGTTTCTTGGGACAAAGAAAACGATCCTTCTATTTTATCATTATTTGCTGCTTCTTTAGCTCTTTCAATATCTGATATTCCATGGAATGGGCCAATTGCTCCTTTAAGAATTGGAAAAAAAGACAATAAATTTAATATCTTTACAACACCAAACGAAAGACAAGAAAATGGTTTTGATTTAACTATATCTTCTTTAAAATCAGAATCAGAAAAAGAATTAATCATTAATATGATTGAAGCTGAATTCAAAGAAGCAAAAGAAGATGAAATTATTGAAGCAATCAAAGAAACAAAAGATGTTCAAGAAAAATTAATTAATTTCCAAAAAGAAATAACTAAAAAAATTGGTAAAGAAAAACAACAACTAAAAGAATTTATTAAAAATGAAGACTTAGAAAAAGACTTAAAAGAATTCCTAGGGGATCGACTTAAAAATTCTTTTTTAAAAAAAGATTGCACTTTTGAAGAAATTAAAGAAGAATTAAAGGTATATTTAACTGAAAAATACGAAGAAAAAGATGCTCTACATTATGGTTTGTCTTTTTTCGAAAAACAAGGAGAAGAATTACTTCATGAAATGGGCATAGATAAAGATATTAGAATTGATGGAAGAAATAGCCAACAATTAAGAGAAATTGAATGTAAAGTTAATCTTTTTGAAAGAACTCATGGCTCTGGCTTGTTTTGCAGGGGCCAAACAAAAGTATTATCATTTTTAACCCTAGGCTCTCCTGGAGATCAAAAAATAATGGAAGAAATGGAAATAAATGGAAAGAAAAGATTTATGCATCATTACAATTTCCCACCATCTTGTGTTGGAGAAACAGGTCCATTAAGAGGACCAGGTAGAAGAGAAATTGGTCATGGTATGCTTGCTGAAAAAGCATTAAGATCAGTTATTCCAGAATCTCAAGATTTTCCATATACAATAAGATTAGTTTCTGAAGTTTTATGCTCTAATGGTTCAAGTTCAATGGCATCAACCTGTGCTGCTTGTTTAGCTTTAATGGATGGGGGTGTTCCAATTAAAAAACCTGTTTCTGGGATAGCGATGGGGTTAATGATGGAAACAAGCGAATCAAAAAGCACAGAAGAAAAAAAATATAAAGTATTAACTGATGTTCAAGGAGAAGAAGATCATTACGGAGATATGGACTTTAAGGTTGCTGGGACAAAAGATGGAATCAATGCTTTACAAATGGACTTGAAAGTAAGAGGAATTACTGATAAAATAATTGTAGAAACATTAACACAATCAAAAAAAGCAAGATTAGAAATTCTTGATAAAATGTTAGCTATTATTCCAGAGCCAAGAAACAGTCTTTCTCCTTTTGCTCCAAGAATATATATTATTAAAATTAATCCTGAAAAAATTGGTGAAGTTATTGGAACAGGAGGAAAAGTTATTAATGAAATTATTGACGAGTGTAATGTTTTAATTGACATAGAAGAAACCGGGGAAATATTTATTACCGCTGAAAAAGAAGATTCTGCTAAAAAAGCATTAGAATGGATTAACAACATTACCAGAGAAGTAACTGTTGGAGAAATATTTCAAGGTAACGTTAAAAGAATTCTTGACTTCGGTGCTTTTGTAGAAATACTACCAGGACAAGAAGGATTAGTTCACATTTCACAGCTATCAGAAAAAAGAGTAGAAAAAGTAGGGGATGTTGTGAAAACAGGAGATATAATTCCTGTTAAGGTCATCTCTATTGACGAACAGGGAAGAATTAATTTATCATTAAAAGAAGCGAGAAAAAATAATCAATAATTTTAAATAATATGGCAGAAGAAAACGTTTTCAAGCTTAACATGAATAAAATAAGGACAATGAAAAAAGATTTATTGTCTCCTCTTGATGACAAAGAAAACAATTCTCCTGACGAAAACGAAGAAGAAATTGAAATTCCTGTTCCTCAAAATATAACAGAAAAATTACCCCTTGAGGAAGTTTCTATTCCTGAACCAGAAGAAGAAGAAATTGAAATTCCTGTTCCTCAAAAAGAAGAAGAGCCTGTTGTTGAGATGCCAGAACCCACACCAGAGCCTGTAAAAGAAGAAGAGCCTGTTGTTGAGAT
>JAQUWR010000003.1:0-7641 GCA_028692745.1 Minisyncoccota bacterium | reverse complement strand
ATGCCAGAACCCACACCAGAGCCTGTAAAAGAAGAAGAGCCTGTTGTTGAGATGCCTACCCCTGAACCTAATCAAAAAAATATAACAGAAAAAACAGAACAAGCAATTAAAGATACAAAAATAGAAGTTCCAGAAGAAGCCCCTAGGTTCAAAGAAGTAGTTGAAGAAAAAGAAGAAACTATTGAAGAAAAATTAAGAAAAGTATCTTATCTCACTTTTGAATTAGAAAACGAACTTAAAAAAATATATAATGAAAAAAAACCACTAGAAGATAGAAAAAATGATGTTGCAAAAGAAATTAATCGTCTTAAAAAGAAAATAGACATTATCACAGAAACGAAAAAAGAAATAGAAAATATTAAAAAAGATTTTGAATTAAAAGAACAAGAATCAACTGACCCAGAAGAAAAAAGAAAAACAGAAAAAGAAAGATGGAAAATAGAAGAACAAAGAAATATGATTGAAAAAGAAATGAACGAAAGAGAGGATGAAATAAAGTCTTTAAGGTCTCAATTAAAAGAATGCGACTGGGCTCTTGAAAAATATACAGCAAAAGAAAATCAATTAAATCTTCAATTAGAAGTTTTAAGAAAAGATCATGAAAAAATTATTCTTGGCCAAGAACAAAAAAAAGCATTGGAAAGCTTAGATAAGGTTGGAAAAAAGGGTTTCGAGATTAAAGAACACATGATTGATAACACAAAAAGAAAAGAAGATACAGAAAAATCACTAACCGAGACTCTTTTAAAAGAAAAATCTATTGAAGAAGAAATAAAAACCTTAGAAAAAAGAGACACTATGGCTGCTGGAAATGCCGAAGAAGTAAGAAGAATAGAAAGCGAGAGAAGAGTTCTTGAAGAAAAAAGAAAAAATATTGAAAGAGAAAGATGGGATCTTGAAGATAATTTAAAAACACTAGAAAGAAAAAGAAAAGAACTAAGAGATTCTTATCAAGCTGTTAATGAAGAAGGTAATAAAATTAAAGAGAAGTTAACTGAAATAAACAACAAGCTTGATAAAATATTAAAATAACATGGATAAAATAATACTTACTCAGCTTAAAAGTCTTTTAGAAAAAGAAAAAGCTGAATTAGAAAATAATCTAGAAAATTTTGCTAAAAAAAATGATGGGGAATGGCAAGCATCATATCCAAATATTGCTCCGGGAGAAAACTTAGAAGATCAAGTAAATGAAGTAGAGGAATATGAAAACATATTACCCGTTGAACGCGCCTTAGAAAAAAAACTAAAAGATGTTATTTTAGCTTTAGAAAAAATGGAAATAGGAACTTATGGTAAATGCGAAAATTGCGACAAAGACATACCCATAGAAAGACTCTTAGCTTTTCCAGAGGCTAGATCGTGCAACAACTGTAAAGAATAATAAAATCCCCTTAATAGGGGATTTTTTAATAAGTAATTTTTGTTCCAACTGGATACTTTAAAAATGGATTATATGCTCCCACTACATGAAAGTGAAGATGTGGACCAGTTGAATTTCCAGTGCTTCCCATGTATCCAATAATTTCTCCTTGAGAAACTTGTTTTCCTGGATAAACATCTTTAGCAAAAGAATTTAAGTGAGCATACAAAGTAACTACTCCATTAGGATGAGCAATGGTTATATAATTACCATTAGGCCATATAGTTTTAACAATTTGTATTTGTCCTCCAGCAGCAGCTACTATTGGCGTTCCTAAAGAATTAGCAATATCTATTGAATTATATTGTTTTACTCCATTAACTGTGTGTGAAAAGTGAGGTCCCTGAGTCACTATACCTGTTGTTGGAGCAATAAAATATGAATTAGGCATTGTTATCTGTGGTACAGCAACATTAACGCCTTGAGAGGATGGTTTAGGCATTTTACCATAAGGAATAATTAGTATGTCACCAACAAATACATTGCCACTATCTCCTAAATTATTGAATTCAATAATATCGTTTTGATTAGCGCTATATTTCTTTGCTATCTTTGCAACTGTTTCATTTTTTTCTACTAAGTGAATTAATCCATTAATAGGTAAAATTGTTAATTTGTCTCCTTTTTTGATCTTAGAAGATGTTAGCTCATTAACCAGCATTATTGTTTCAGTTGTAATATTAAACTTTTCAGCAATCTGATTAATGGTTTCTCCGCTAGACACAGTATAAACAATAATAGAATTGTTTTTTTCTGGCTCCATCATTGCTCCCAAAGTGTTATTGGAAATAAAAAGAGGGGATGAAATAGCTGATAAAACATTATTCTCCCCTGAAACAATACTTGTTATTGGTTGCAAACTTGAGTCAATATTGATAAGATTAGCTTGGCTAAGCTCCATCACCTTATTATCTGTTTTAATAACTAGAAAAAAGACTATTACAATAAAACAAAAAACTAGCCCGTTAGGGTGTTTTATTAAAGATTTAATTGTTTCTTTGATAGGAATAAGCCTCGATTTCATTAATTAAAGTATAATATTATTTTATTACTTCTACAGTATATGTCAAGTTTATTTTCCACAATAAAATCACAGGGAATAAACCCTAAAAAATCAATGGGCCAAAACTTTTTAATAGACAAAAACATTGTTAAAAAAGTTGTAAAATCAGCTAATATTGAGCCGTCTGATATTGTAGTAGAAATTGGCCCAGGAACAGGATCTTTGACCCATGAAATAGCCCTTTATGCTAAAAAAGTTATTGCTATAGAAAAAGACGAGAAACTAGCCTCTCAAATAAAAGGAGACAATATTAAGGTTATTACTGGAGATGTTCTTGAAAAAATACATGAAATAAAGAGTGATTATAAAGTTGTTGCTAATATTCCGTATTATTTAACTTCTTTTTTAATAAGAACATTACTAGAATTAGACAATAAACCCAAAGACATAATACTCTTAATTCAAAAAGAAGTTGCTAAAAGAATATGTTCAAAAGAAAATAGCCTTTTATCAATTTCTGTTAAATATTACGCCGAAGCAAAACTAATTGATTATATTTCAAAAAACTCATTTTACCCTAAACCAAAAGTTGATAGTGCGATTATTAAAATTACTCCTAATAAAAGAAAAAAGAATGATGAGTTGTTTAAATTAATCAAAGCTGGATACTCTCATCCAAGAAAACAATTAATTAATAATTTAAAACAAGAGGGGACTAAAGAATTATTAAAAGAATTAGGCTTTAGTGAAAAAGCAAGAGCTGAAGAGTTAAATGTTGAAGACTGGATTAAACTACACTCACTTATTCAAGGAAAAAAGAGTTAATTGTTCTGGCAATATGTCTTTTTTAGGATCATATATATTTCCATATTTAATTAAACTAATACAAGTATTAACTCCTTTTTTTTCAAAATATTGACAATTTCCATTATTAGCCTTTAACAAAACTCCTGCATTGTCTGAATCAAAATTAATAGAAACAACTTCTTCTCCGCTAAAATCAACTTGTTGGTTCAAGCATTCTTCGATAATATTAATATTTGTCTTTGTTGTATTAATAGTGCATTTTTTAGATGATTCGTCATGTTCTAAATTTTGACAATTAGCTCTATTATAAATAGTTATTTGCGCTCCTTTTTCAGTACTACCTATAATTCTTTTAACTGAAGACAATTGATCTAATCCAATAGCTAAATAATTCTCTGGATCTTTATCAATGCTTAAATCAGAAATATCATTAAAAGACCAAACACAGGTTCCCTCAAAGCGTTCTTCTGTAAAAAGAATAAGTCCATACTCTTTTGTAGAATCGTTTTTAGATTGATTGATTTTTATTGATCGGGTAATATTATCAAATAAATCAACAGCTAACGATGTTTTATCTTTTGTTGAGGACAAAGGAATATCTTTATTACCTTTTTTAAAATCAACACTATCATAAAGTATGTATGAGCCAGGCTTATTCCATAAAAACCAAATAGAAGAATTCTCTGGAACAGAAACAGAAGAACCATTAAAAACTTCTTGAGAAAATCCCGTATAATCAGGTGTTTCAAAAACATATATAGCTGACAAGTCTTCAGAAGGGGATATCCAACCTATTGAATCATAATTTTTTGTTACTTTTGTCACATTATCATTAACCCATGTTTTATTATCTCCTTTCATTAAATTAATTCCTTCACTATAGTCTTGTGAATTAAGCTCAGGAATAACTGTATTGCCAGGACTTATTGTATTTAAAATAGCAACAGAGCCTAAAGCAATTAAAAGACCTGTTAAAGCATTAAAAATCATTTTTTTAGCTATTAATCTTTTAGTAAAATTATCTCCAGAAATTAAATAATTAATTCCAGCAAAAATAATTATAATAAAAGCAGCTCCTGCAGCAATAACCAAAAAAAAGTTAAAATAATAAAGAATATAATCTCCTAGGGTAGAAGCATCGGAAATCGTTCTACCACCAAAACTATCATACTCATTTTCTAAAGCATAAGTTTTTTGAAATATAAATAAAAACAATAAAATTAAATATTTTTTCATATAATTACTATTTTAAAGAAAAAATCATAAAATGTTTTGGTCGAATATAAATATTATTTCCTGTGCTGGGATCTGTTGATTCAAAATAAACCCTTGTATTTTCTAAATTAATACAATTATTTCCATTGTTTCTTTCTAAATCAAAATACTTACAATAGTCGTCTGTTGACCTAACAACAAAACCAATTGGTCCTTTTATTGCTACCGAAGAAACACTCCCTTCAAAACTATCACAACCAAATTGTCCTGCGGGAATATGTAAGCCTCCTGCCTGTATTGTTAATTCGCAAGAATTTTCTGGAGTTCTTTCTAAAGGACAATTGGGGGTGTTATAAACTATTAAATCACTTTCTTTTAAATCTCCTCCTGTTTTATCAGTTCTGTATAAAATAACCGAGGAGGCTTCTCCTTCATCAAATTTAACATCATGCATTTGAACTATATAATTTATATCTCCAAAATAAGTGTGAGGTAAAAAAGTACAACGTCCAGAAAAATTAACATCCTCAAAAAGTATTGCTTCGTAATAAGTATTAATATTGTCTTTATCTTGAACAAACGAGTAAGAAAGCGCTTTATTACTAAATTCTCCCAAATCACTATATGTTTTGTTTACAAAAAAGGGCAGAGTGTTTTTTATTGGTGAAGCTTCTAAGTTGTCATTTTCGTTACGTTTACCATACTCATCATAAAGATAAAGTCCTGGATTTTTTCTTAAAATATATATTGACTTTGTGTCTATGGGTACATCTAATGCATCACTTATTGGCTTATCAATTTGAGAAGAAAGATCATGAGAAGGAACACCAACATCTTGAAAAAGAAGTGTTTTGTCTCCCTTATAATTATATTCCTTAAAAGCCCATACTTCTTTAAGGTCTCCGTCTTTAAAAGTCCACTCTGTAGAAGTAATCGTACCATCAATGTCTAATTTTTCTTGGCTTTCCCAAATACAAATCTTTTTAGGCTTTTCATCTGGTTTTTCAACTGTTATAATAATGCCTCCGCCAACGCATTTTTCTAAGTCTGGATTCTCAACAACCATTCCTGGATTAATTGTATGTAATATTAAATAAGTAAAAAGCAATATTGTTAATCCTATAAATCCATTTTTAATTCTCTTTTTTGCTTCTGATATTTTTCCTGGGTTTCCTCCGGCCAAAATAATGTCTATTCCTGCCATTATTAAAACAAAGATTAAAATAACGCTACTTATCGAAACAATAAAAGCAAAAGCATAAGATACATAATCAACAAATTCTGATTTATTGCCTATTTCGTAACCTAATATTTCTGGATATTTATTTTCCAAAGCATAAACACTTTGACAAAAAAATAAAAAGAAAAATATTAATATGTATATATTTTTTTTCATTTAATTTACAGGAATTACTATTACTTTTTCTGGCTTTCTTCCTCCTTCTTGATAAATACCTGATTCTCTCAGGTCTTTTATGCAATTAATTCTTTTATTTGAATCTATCTTACTTGAATCAAAATATGCACAAGTACCGTCATCAGCCACAATAACAACAGCCCCTTTACCATCAGGAATTTCTATTGATTGAATATAGGTAGAACCATCCCACTCATCACATCCTGGGCCTGCTGGAAAAGAACGAGAAAAGTTTACTTTTTTTTCTTTCATATCTATTGTATATTGATAATAACTAAATATATCTATTTCACAAAAAGAACTTTGCTCAAACTCTCCTTTGTTACAAGCCAAAGAATTATATAATATTATTCTTCCTTTATCTGCAGGCTCTATTTTTGTATTATTATTATAAACAATTATTGATGACATTTTATTATTCCCAATATAAGAACTATATTTATTATCGGGTGAGTCTGATGGATCATCCAAGCTAAGGCTTTTGGAAGAAAGAATTAAAGAACATTTTCCAGAATAATTAGCATTTTCAAAAATAATAGCGTTAGGCTCGTTATAGTAATCTGCAGCGTAAGGAGTTTCGTTTGCTTCAGAAAAAGTGCATACAGTATTAAAAGAAGATGCTTTATCATCAAACTCTGGATATTTATCATTAATATTAGAAACGCTTTCACTCACATAAAAAGGTGTATAATTTTTTATACCAAAATCTTTTTTGTCGTAAAAATAAAAACCATATAATCTATCCATAATAAAAATTGATTTTTTACCAGACAATGAAGGCAATAATGTCCCTTTTTCCATTTCTTGAGCATAACGACAATTAATCACACCATCTTGAAAAATCATTGTTGGTGTTCCTTGAAAATTATAATTATCAAAAGCCCAAACTTCTTTTACTTGACCATATTCAAAGCTCCACTCAGCGCTTTCAATTTCCCAATCTATTTTTTTTGTTGATTCATTTATACATTTTTTCTTTATTTTTCCATCTTCATTAACAGTAAGAATAATTCCTCCCATTGAACAAACATCCATATTAGGATTTTCTATTTCTATAATCCCTGGATTAATTGTACCTAAAACCCAATAAACAGAAAGTAATATGGCCATTCCAATAAGACCATTTATTAGCATTTCTTTTGCTTTTGATATTTTTCCAGGATCTCCTCCAGCCATTATAAAATTAATACCTGCCCAAATAATAACTACCAAAAGAATCACTGCTCCAATAGAAATAATCATCATAAAACCATAGGCAACATAATCAACAAATGTCGAGTCTTCGTTTATGATATAAGAAGTTCTGTCAAGAAGCCTTATCTCTGGATAAGTATTTTCTACTGCATAAACTGTTTGAAACAACGATAATAATAAAATTATCAATATTAAATATTTTTTCATATAATTATTTTATTCTTCTTTTTGTAAACAATAATAATCATCTAATAAATTAATAACAGCGTTTGTGCAAATAGGATGTTGTTTATTGTTTAAGCATACTGTTTTTTGATCTGATGTTAAATAATCACTATTATATGGCTGACAATTCCACATTCCCAAAGAAGATGGATAGGGAAACGAAGGAAGAATTGTTGTTGATCCAGTAAGTAAAGCATCAATTCCTTCTTCACAACTTAAAAGAGTATAACTTTTTGCTCCTTGTTTTAAAGGAAGACCATATCCAGTAATACATTTATCTAATTTTTCTCTTGATAAATTAAGAATATCTAATGTTGACCACCTATTAGGATCTCCTGGTTTAAGATTTTCTCCTTT
>JAQUWR010000002.1 GCA_028692745.1 Minisyncoccota bacterium | reverse complement strand
ACTTCATCAACTATTGCATAATGATGTCCTCTTTGAACCATCTCAGCAGTAGAATAGCATAAATTATCTCTTAAAAAGTCAAAACCAAATTCATTATTAGTTCCATAAGTAATATCTGCCAAATATGCTTCTTTTCTAGAACAAGGTCTTAAAAAGTTTTCAACAACTTTAAATCCTCCTAATTTATCTCTTTCATCATCTCCTTGCTTGTAATTAGAATCGTATATAAAAGACTGTTCATGATTTAAAACCGAAACACTTAAACCCAATGCATCATAAATCTGACCCATCCATACTGCGTCTCTTCTTGAAAGATAATCATTAACAGTTACAACATGACAACCTTTTTCTTCCAATGCATTTAAATATACTGGTAAAGTTGCTGTTAATGTTTTTCCTTCTCCTGTTTTCATTTCAGCAATTTTTCCTTGATGTAAAACTATTCCACCGATTAATTGAACATCAAAATGTCTTTGATTAAGATTTCTTTTAGAAGCTTCTCTTACTAATGCAAAAGCATATGGTAAAACATCTTCACCATTTTTAATTTTTTCTTTGAGTTCTTTGGTTTTTAATTTTAATTCTTCGGAACTTAACTTAGATACTTCTTCTTCTAAGGAATTAATTTTTTCAATAATTGGTTTTAAACTTTTAATATACCTTTCGTTAGCGTCCCCGAAAAAACTACTAATAATTGACATAATAACTTACTTAAGTTTTCTTCTAGCAAGATAAGCATCTTTTCTTTTTCTTAACTGCCTTTCTAAATCTTCAACTGATTCAATAATTGCGCTTCTCATGTTATCTTTTTCTGAAACTGATCTTAATATTTTTTGTCCCAATTGAACCTGTATCTCTGATTTATAAATATCTCCTTTTTGATGATGCTTTGTTGTTAACCCTAATTCAATTTCAAAAAGTAAATCAGGAACATCTGGTAAAAACTTATCTAAAGCCTTTATTTTCTTATCTAAGAACGAAGAAAGGCCTGTATTTAACTTTATGTTTGTTTCTTTTATTCTTATTTTCATATATTAAATATTATCATAAAAACAACCCTTTGGAAAGGGTTGTTTTTGAATAACTATTTTTTCTTTTTTGCAACTTTCTTTTTAGTAGTTTTTTTCTTTGCAACTTTTTTTACAGCTTTCTTTGCAACTTTCTTTTTAGCTGGTTTCTTTGCAACTTTCTTTTTAACTACTTTTTTCTTTGTAGCCATTTTTTTGTGCGAGATTATTTTTAATAACTCGACCTTTTTTCTTTCATTATTATTTTTTTCAAAAAATATTTTCAAAAAATATTTCTCTAAATTTATTTTCGCTCTAAAAAAATAATTTGTCAATAGCTAAATGCAAAAAATTTGAATTTCTTCTTCCAATTTTATTAAAAATTTTTCTTGAACTTCTTTTTTTATAAAATTTATTAACTTTAAAACATTTTTTGATTTTGCATTTTCTAAATTTAAAATAAAATTTGCATGCTCTAAAGAAATTTTTGCATCACCAATTGAAAAACCTTTTAATCCACACTCTTCAATTAACATTCCCGCAGAAATATATCCTTTTTCAGAATAAAAATCTTTTAATTGTGGATATTTTTTTAAAATATTTTTATCAACTTCACCATAATAATTTTTAAAAATACAGCCCAAAGAAAATCCTTTAGGATGGTTTAATTTTCTTTTTTCAAAATTATCTTTTATTTTTTTACTAGGGTTACCTTTGTTTAATTTTAATTTTACAGAAAGAATTATTAAGTTAGGATTATTTTTAAAAATACTCGTTCTGTAACCAAATTTACAATCTTTCTTTTCTATTTCTCTAACTCCTTTTCCAATCTCTAAAACTTCTACACTAGTAACACAGTCTCCAATTGATTCATTAAAAGCTCCTGCATTACCATTAATTGCTCCTCCAATTGTTCCTGGAATACCGATTGCCCACTCTAAACCAGTAAATTCTTTTAACTTGGAGACTAAAAAAGAAAGCAAAACACTTGCCTCAACAATTATTTCTCCAAAACATCCTTTATCTTCAATTAAAAACTTTGGTTTATCTGTTTTAAAAACAATAGTTAGTCCGTTATAATAATCATCACTAATCAAAGTATTGCTACCTCCTCCTAAAATACGAAAAGGCATATCAATTTCATTGATTATTTTTTTTAAGTCTTCTTTATTTTTAATTTCAATAAAGTATTTAGAAATTCCACCTATTTTAAAGGTAGAATAATCTCTTAATAAAACATTTTCTTTGAACTTTACCATATATATTTAATAATAGCATAAAATAAAAAAGAGGGCTAACCCTCTATAATTTGCTTAACAATCTTTACCGAAAGAGGATCTTTAAAGACCATAACACCTTCTGGAAATAATTCGTGTTTATGAATATTAACTACTACTTTAATTAACCTATGGTCTTTGATTGTAAATTCCTCTAAAGCATTGGTGATATATAAAATTTTTTCATAATCACCTAATCTTAATATTTTATCAATATGATCATTCTTGTCACCATCTTCTCTTCCATAAACAAGAAAGAAAATATCTTTCAAGTTTTGTCTTTCAAGATGATTTTCAATAAAAGCAGAACTTAATCTTGAAGAAATAAATATATCAAAGCTTTTTTTTAGTTCTTCGAGAGCTTCTATTGTTTCAGGATAAAGCTTTAAGCGGACAGGGTCTACAATGGTTCCAAGAAAATCAATGATAACTGCTTGTTCAATCATGGTAATGTACCACTTACAACATATAACAAACTAAAAATTAGTCAATACTTCTATTTTCTCTTCTAATTCTTTGTCTTGAGGATAGATACTAAATGCTTTTTTATATTCTTCAAGAGCTAATTCTTTTTCTTTTAATTCTTCATAAATTCTGCCTTTAGCAATATATGCTAGATAATTATTAGGAGACAATTCAATCGCCCTATTTAAAGCATCCAAGGCTTTTTCATTATTGTTATTGATTATAAAGCTAGTGTTTTCATAAATTAATGCTAGGTTTTGCCAAGCAATAAAATTATGAGGATCAATAATAGTTGCTCTTTCGGCAGTCACTTCTGACTTAGAAACTAATCCTTCTATTAATTTTTTATTTTCTTGTTTTTGTGTTTCAAAATGTTCACTAAGCGTCCAATTATTATTAAAAATATCTGTTGCTTTTAATAAATATAGTTGAGAAAGACCAACATAATAATCTGATACATTAAAAAGACTTGATGCTTTTTCCATTTTCACAATAGCCTGATCAATGTTGTCTTTATATTCGTTTGCTGCTTTTCTTGATAATTCTTCTGAAAACAAATACATAAAAAAAGCTATACTCATTATTAAATATATTATTGCAACACCTGATAAAACTTTGAAATTAATTTTTAAGTCTTTACCATGAAAACCTTCATAAATTCCAAGAAAAATAAATAACAAAATTAATGTTATCATTTCTATTTTCCAAACAAGCAAAGAAATAAAAAGTAAAAATATTAATATAAAAATAATGTTATCTTTTTCTGAATCATTTTTTAAAAAATATTTTATTGTTTTTAAAATACAAATTATAAAAATTAAAAGGCCCAAAACGCCAAAATCAGATAAAATTGTTAATAAACCCAAAGCAGGTTGGTCAACAGTCATTGGTATTAGTGCTTTATTAAAATAAAGAGCATAATTATAATTAAATGTTCCTGGTCCTGCACCAAAAATAAAGTTTTTAACATTATGTGTAATGGATTTTGAAACTATATTAAGACTATCTTGTGTTGATAACGATTTATTAAAATCAAAAGAGCTAGAAATTAAATTAGGAAAAATAGAAATAATAAATAAAAAAATGAAAACAATTAAAGATAGTAAAACTTTGCGGTCTTTAAAAGAAAAATCTTGTTCTTGTGTTTTTTTCCAAAAAATAAAAAAAGCAAACAAAGAGGCAACAAACCAAGCTATTTTAAAACCAGTTACAAATAAAACACAAATAAAAATAAAAGAAAATATTACATTAATTGTTAATTCTATCTTTCTTTTTTTAAAAATTAATTGATATAAAGAAATTCCCAAAGCCAAGGCAACCAATATTATTATTGGCTCTATTGAAGAATAATATTTTCCAACAATAAAGCTAGCAATAATAACTATTGAATCAACAATCAAACCAAAACAAATAGAAGAAATGAATAAATTAACATCTTCTTTCTTTTTAAGAATGTTTCCAGAAAAAATAAATAATAGAAATAAAGAAAAAATAATAAAAAATGAATCAATGCTTCCTACGAAACTTAAATATATGTTTTGAGAAAAAATTGCTGACAAAAAAGAAACAAATAAAAAATATATTAAAATATTTTTTTTGACAAAAAATTCTTTTGTTTCAAAACTTTCTATTAACTGTAAAATAAAAATTAATAATACAAAGATAACTAAAAATAGCTTTATATTAAAAAACAATAAAGCTATTGGTGAAATAAAACCAAAAATAAAAAAAATATATTTTGATAAATCCTTTACGTTCAACATAAAATTATTATACTATTTTTTAAGAAATAAAAAAAGAGACTAACATTCTTTGTAGTACTCTAAAAGAATTTGTCTCTCAATATAATCATATAAAAGCCTTTTTGCTCCTCCTTGTTCTGGCCTTAAAATAACCCTGTTTTCATTTAAAAAAGTGACTCCTTTCCATATACTTCCTTGATGTTCAATTTTTACTTCTTCTGGGTGCAAAATTTTACCTCCATTGCTTTTATACTTTTTAAATTTTAAAAGAGAATAAAAACATTATATTAATACCTATGTTTGATTAAAAAGTCAAGTTAATATATAATAATTGTATGATTTTAATTGTTGGCTTAGGTAATCCAGAAGAACAATACACAAAAACAAGACATAATCTTGGCGCTTATTTTATTGATAAATTAAAGGATTTTCTAGAATTTCCTGATTTTAAATTAAACAAAAAAGCTAATGCCCTAATGTCTGAAAAAGACAACATTGTTTTAGCTAAACCCCAAACATTTATGAATAATTCTGGCAAAGCAGTAAAAACTCTTTTAAAAGACAAATTAATTGTTATTCAAGATGAAGCTGAAGTTAAATTAGGTGAAGTAAAAATAAGTAAAGGCATTACTTCTCATGGCCACAACGGTGTTCAGTCCATTATTGATCACGTTAAAACTAATGACTTTGTTAGGATAAGAATCGGTATAGACTCAAATTATTTAGAAGAAAATTTGGAAGAAGCTGTACTAAAAAAGTTTAAACCAGAAGAAAAAGAAATAATTAAAAATAAAGAGCAAGAAATATTAGAAAAAATAATTAAAACCATTGAAAATGAAAAATAGCTTAATAATCGTAGAAAGCCCCACCAAAGCTAAAACCATAGGGGCCTTTTTAGACAAAAACTATAAAATATTATCCTCTTATGGTCATGTAAGAGATTTGCCTAAAAGTTCTTTAGGAATAGAGCCAGAAAATGATTTTAAAATAAAATATGTTATCCCCACTAAAGCAAGAAAAAATGTTAATCTTTTAAAAAAAGAGGTAGAAAAAGCTGATATGGTCTATATTGCTACTGATCCTGATAGAGAAGGAGAAGCTATTGCTTGGCATTTAATTGAATTATTAAAACTAGGAAAAGATAAAGACTATCAAAGAATTAGTTTTCACGAAATCACCCCTCAAGCAATTAATAATGCTTTAAAAAAACCATCAACCTTAGATATTAATTTAGTTAATGCTCAACAAGCAAGAAGAGCATTAGATAGAATTGTTGGATACAAGCTTTCCCCTCTTTTATGGAAAAAAATAGCCAGACATCTTTCCGCTGGAAGAGTTCAGTCAGTAGCTTTAAAATTAATTGTTGATAGAGAAAGAGAGATACAAAAATTTATTCCTGAAGAATACTGGACAATAACAGGATTATTTGAAAAAAATAACAATAAAGTTGAAACCCTACTTTCTAAAATTAAAAATAAAAAGCCTTTAATTAAAAATGAAAAAGAGGCAAAGGAAATAATGGATTCCTTAAAAAATAAAGAATATACATTATCAAAACTAGAAAAGAAAACAACAAAAAGAAATCCCTTGCCACCTTTTACAACTTCTACTCTTCAACAAGAAGCATCTAAAAAAATAAGGTTTCCATCTTCTTTAACAATGAAAGTAGCTCAAGAATTATATGAAAAAGGTTACATTACTTATCACAGAACCGATTCTTTAAATCTTTCTACACAATCGATTTCTACTGCTAAAAATTTCATCATCAAACAATTTGGAAAAGAATATGCAGTAGAAAGCGGTAGAAAATTTAAAACAAAAAAACGTGCTCAAGAAGCCCATGAAGCAATTAGACCAACAAACATTGAAAATACACCAAATAAATTAAAATTAGATGAAAAACAAAAAAAACTGTACAATTTAATTTGGACCAGATTTACTGCTTGTCAAATGAAGGAGGCTTTATTTAATTCTGTTAAAATAGAAATATCTTCAAAAGAAAAAGATTGTTTTGAAGCATCTGGTTTACAATTAAAATTTGACGGATTCCTTAAAGTATACAACATGAAAATCGAAGAAAAAGAAATTCCTCAATTTAATGAAAAAGACTCAATGAATCTTTTTGAATTAAAACCTTTTCAACATTTTACCAAGCCTCCAGCAAGATTTAACGAAGCTTCTTTAATTAAAGAATTAGAAAATAATGAAATCGGCAGACCATCTACTTATGCTCCTACTATTTCTACTATTCAAAAAAGAAATTATGTATTAAAAAATGATGATAAAAGATTCGAACCAACTGAAACAGGGTTTTCTGTAAATGATTTATTAGCTGAACACTTTCCTGAAATAGTTGACATTAAATTTACCGCTAAAATGGAAAATGATTTAGATGATATTGCTCAAGGAAAAGACTGGATAAAATTATTAAAAGAATTCTATAATCCTTTTAATGAAAAACTAGAAAAAAAATATAATGAGATAGCAAAAAAACCAATAGAACAAAAACTAGCTAACAAGAACTGCCCTAAGTGCGGAAAACCAATGTTAATAAAAAGAAGTAGGTTTGGAGAGTTTATGGCTTGCCCTGGTTTCCCAGAATGTAGATATACTGAATCAATCGAAGATAAAAATACCAAAACAGGAATTGTTTGTCCTAAATGTGAACAAGGAGAAATAATCGCTAAAAGAACAAAGAAGGGCAAAATCTTTTATGGTTGCTCTCAATGGCCAGAATGTGATTTTGCTTCTTGGTATAAGCCAACTGGAGAAAGATGCCCCAAGTGCAACTCTCTTTTAATTGAAAAAGGTAAAAAAATAGTTTGTGAAAATAAAAATTGTGACTTTATAAAAAAATAATTATTTATTATTTTCTATTGTTTTGATTTTTGATCTAATTTCGTCTGCAATTGCAAGAGCATCATTTGCGTACCAATTATATCCTGATTTTGTTGATCCAGAAAAATATATCATTGCTGCGTTCCATTCTCCCTGTCTAGTTCTTAAAGATGCTCCAGACTCCGACAGATACAACCCCGCAACCAAAAAAGAATCTCGAATATTCCATGGATTAGCTGGTCTTCCAATAATATTTTTTACTCTATCTTCATATCTAGCCCATGTCGAAGGAATAAAATCTGCCACACCCATTGCTCCACCCCAACCAAAACTCATAGGACACGTGATTGGTGTTTTGTAAGGATCTAATCCTAAATCTTTAGTAATTTTTAAAAAAGGCTCTACATCTCTTTCTGGTTTAATAACTTTTGACATTTTTTCATCATTATCAACCTTAATACCTTCTCCTGTTTCAAGATCAGTTACATAACATAAACCAAATTCTTTAACTAAATTCATTTCATGCTTCAAAATGGCCAACAAAAAAGCTGGATCAATTTCAGTTACATCTTCAACATACTTAGCATATTCTAGTGCTTCTCCAAAAGTTAAAGTATTTGGTTCCCCTATTAATTCAAAATTTTCGCTACTAATCTCTGTTATTTTTTCATTAATTTCAAAATCTTCTAAAAAAATATTATTTTTTGGTTCATATAAATTAAATTTTTTCTTTAAATTTAAAATACGGTTATAAGATTCTATTATTTTTTCTTCTTTTATTCTATCTTCTTTTACAGCATTAAAAATCGCATCTCTTGCTTTGTAGATTGCCGTTTCATCATATTCGGTAGAATTATTATAAACATTAATTATATCGCAACCAGCATTAACTGCCATTATAATTGCCTCTTCGAAACCATACATATCGCTAATTGCAGACATTTGTATGTCATCAGAAATAATAACTCCTTCAAACCCTATTTGATCCCTTAATATGTCTTGTAAAAATATTTTTGACAAAGTTGCTGGATAATCCTTATCAATGTTTCTATTTATTATATGAGCCGTCATGACCATATTAAGCAACCCTTCGTCGTTAAGTTTTTGATATGGAATAAGTTCTTTTTCTTTATTGTACGTGTTTGTTATATCCACCAATCCAAGATGACTATCTTTTGTTGAGCTACCATGACCAGGAAAATGTTTTTCTACTGTAATAATGTCTTTATCAATATGGTTTTGTATAAAAATTCTTGCATTATTAATAACAATTTCGGGACTAGAAGAAAAAGAACGACCCAAAATACCAATAATAGGATTATTAGGGTTAATGTTTACATCAACAACTGGAGCAAGATTTAGATTAAAACCTAAATCTCTTAATTCTTTTGCTAATTTAATAGATTCTTCATTCACTGTTTCAAGAGTTTTATCATCACCCATTTTTTCTGCTGATATAATTGATGAAAAACCATACTTTTCTTTTAGTCGATTAACCATTCCCCCTTCTACGTCCACCGCAACAAATAAAGGTGTGTCTGTATACCTCTGAAGATTAGAAATAAGCTTTTTTGTTTGTTCTGGATTAATAATATTTCTAGGAAAACTTTTAGAAGGAACATCGTAATCAGAAAGTATCACACTGCCCACTTTAACATCTTTAATAACATTATAAATATAATAATCTTCTGGCGCTTCAATTCCACGAAAACCAACCATAAGCATTTGACCAATTTTTTCTTTAAGTTGCTCATCAGTTAAAGCGCCATTTTCTATTTGTTGATTATCGTCTAAATTAATTATCTTATTATTAAAATAAAAAAAACCTATACAAAAACCTAAAAATAATAAAATTATTATTAAAAAAATTTTGAAGAAAATATTCATATTAAATACTATACACTAAAATAAGTTAAAATTAAAGTATAAAAATAGAGCACTTTTATGTGCTCACTAAAAATGGTTCTGTGGTTTTTACAATATCTGTTGCGTTTAAGGTAAGTAATTTTTTAATAAAAGGAAGAAATGCTTTATTTTTTCTCCATAAACTACAACCAATAACAGAAACTATTTCTGCATCAATTGCTTCAAAAGAATAATTTTCGTCATTTAATCCTACCTCAACAGCTTTTCTAAAAACACCGATATTGTCCACACCAACAAAAGGAAAAAGCTCAAGATCAAGATCTTTTTGTGCTCTCACTCTTACTGACCTTAAAGACAATTCAAGTAATTCAATATTTTCTTTAAAAATACCAAAATCAACACTAGAATTTATTCCATAACATTGATCATAAAAGCAAACCTTAATTATTGCTTGCTCCTCAGAACTAATAACAATAGGCCAATTTGGCTTTAAGTCCAAATAACCAATAAACTCTGCTGTTTTTTCTATTGGATCCATACAAATCCCTCTTTTTGATTTAAACGAACAATTAAAAACTAATATAAATTATAAAATATGTCAATTGACAAAAAACACTAAAAGAAGTATTAAATAAACAGGAGATTAAAATGAAGAAAAACAACGGTTTTCTAGACAGCATTGATGATGTTTTCATGATTATTTTTGGCCTTATTGGTTTAGGAATAATAGTACTAGGCTATGCCCTAGAATTAATTGATGAAAAAATATCAGCACTTTAATGTGCTTTTTATTTACAAAAAAACAATTATCAGCTATACATTAATTATAATAAATTAAAAAATATCATTATGCACAACTGCAAATCAATTATTTTTAAATGCATGGATTTCAGATTAACTAAAGAAACAAATCGTTTTCTTCAAGAAAACAATTTAATTGGAGATTGTGATATTGTATCTTTGGCAGGCTCTAGTAAATCTTTAGCTGATGGAAAAGAAGAAATTAAAAACCTTTTATTAAAACAAATCAAAACATCTAAAGATCTTCATTGCGCGACAGAGGTTATACTAATTCATCACAGTGATTGTGGAGCCTATAAAGCATCATGTTGCTTTGCTTCTGAAGAAGAAGAAAAAAATATACAAACAGAAGATATGAATACCGTAGAAAAATTAATAAAAGAAAACTTCCCAGAAATGGAAGTTAAAAAGGTTTGGGCTCAAATGAAAGACAAGAAAGGTAACGAGGTTGAATTCTCAATCCTTAATTAACTTCTTAAATAAAAACAATGGTAATTACCATTGTTTTTTTAATTTAATCTTTATGTATTATCTTTTTCATCCATTTCTTAATATCTTCTTCGGATTCAAAATCAACAACAAGCTGAATTTTATCTTTCTTTTTTTCTAGCTTAACTTTATCGTAATTAAATAATTCTCCAAGTTTTTTCTCTAAAAACTCTTTGTTGATAATAACCCTATCAACTATATTAGGATTAGTAGCTCTAGCTCTTCTTTCTACTTCTCTAACAGAGTAGTTATTAGCCAATAATTCCAAAAACAATTTTTTTCTCTCTTTTTCGTCTTTAACTCCTAATAATGCTTTTGCATGTCCTTCTGATATTTTTTCTGCTTTAATTGCATCTTTAATTTCATCTGATAAAGACAAAACTCTAAAAGCATTAGATACTGCTTCTCTACTCATCCCAACAATTTCTGCTATTTCTTTATCCATTAAAGCAAACTCTTTTCTTAGTCTTTCAAATGCCTCTGCTTTATCAATTACATTAAGGTTCTTTCTTTGAATATTTTCAATCAAAGCAATTTCTAATTTTTCTTGGTTTGATCTTTCTTTAATGATTACTGGTATTTGTTTTAAACCAGCTTTTTTTGAAGCTCTCCATCTTCTTTCTCCGGCAATAATCTGATATTCAGCCATCATTCCTCCTGAACTTGTTCTTTTTTCAATCTTAGTAACTATAATTGGTTGTAATAATCCATATTTTTTAATAGATTCTGATAAAGAATTAAGCTCTGCTTCATTAAATTCTTTTCTTGGTTGGTATGGATTAGCTTTAATTTTATCAATTTCAATCCAAAAAACAAACTCTTTTGCCGGTTCTGTGCTTTTTCCTATGCTTTGATCTTTTTTAGGAATCAATGATTCCAATCCTTTTCCCATCATATGTTTGTATTATATCAGAAATTAATTATTTGCCAAATTATTTTTATTTAAAAATAAAAATAGAAAACTTAGTAAAAAACTATATCAAGGTAAAATTTATTGTCTTGAAATAATTTCCCTAGCTAATTCTCTAAAAGCATGAACAGCAGCAGAATTAGGGGCAGATCTTAATATTGTCTTTCCTCCTACTGGAGATTCTGACAAAGAAACTGTTCTAGGAATTACTGTATCAAAAACATAACCAGGAAATGTTCTTCTTAAATCTTTAGCAATCTTTTGAGCTACCTTATTTCTTCTGTTGTACATTGTTAAAACAGATCCTAATATTTTAACATCTTTTTCCATGTTGTTGCTTATAAGCCTAACATTGAAAAGAAGTTGTTCTAATCCTTCCATTGCTAAATATTCACATTGTACTGGAATTAAAACTTCATCAGTAGCAACCAATGCATTAATAGTAAGAATTCCTAAGCTAGGAGGACAATCAATTATAACAAAATCATAATCATCTCTTACTTTATCAATTACTTCTTTAAGTTTAAACTCTCTATTTTTTAAATTTATTAATTCAATATTTGCCCCAGCTAAATTATAAGAAGTGGGCATAATATCAAATGCCAAAAAAGGAGTTCTTCTAATAATTTCTTTTGGAGAAATCTGACCTAATAATGCTTCGTATAAAGAAACAGATAGGTCCCTTGGTTTAATTCCTAAAGAAAAAGTAGCATTAGCTTGAGGATCAAGATCAATTAATAAAACCTTTTTCCCAAACGCAGTCAAAAACACTGGTAAATTAACAGCAATAGCTGTTTTACCTACTCCTCCTTTTTGGTTAGCAATGGCAATTACTCTACTCATTATTATGATTATACTACTAAAGAAAAAAATTTACAAATACAATAAACTATGTTAAATAAATCATAAGCCGAAGTGGCGGAACTGGCAGACGCGTAGCACTCAAAATGCTATGGGAGCAATCCCATGAGAGTTCAAGTCTCTCCTTCGGCACAAATTGACTATAATTATTATTTATGTTATTAAAAATTAGTCAGACTAAAAATTAGTTTGGCGATCGATCGTTAAAAAGGAGGAAGTATGAAAAAACAAGAGTTATATTTTGCAACAATGTATCCCCTTGAAAAAGGGGGAAGACCATTATGGCAAATGCACACTGTGTATGGGCCATATGACAACATATACCAAATAGAAGATACTCTTAGCAAAAGAAGCACAAGAGGAAGAATAAAACATATTATTGTTTTTGAAGGAAAAATGTTTTCTGTTGGAGAGAAAGGTCAATTAAAAAAACTTTCTTTACAGAAAACATTGATCGAAGAACAATAATGACTCATAAGATATGAGTCTTTTTTTTATTTTAAATCTTCTTTTATTTTTTCTCCTGGTAATGTATTTTTTCCTGGCCATATTTTTCTTCCAGGATAAATCAATGTGCCAATTCCTGTTTTAGAATTGTCTCCCACTATAGTACCAAATTTATTTCTTTTTGTGTCAATCATTTTTTCATTAACCATTGTTTCGATTGTTTCTCCGTTATGTTTTAGGTTAGCAATAATGGTTCCTGCCCCTAAATTACAATTATCACCAATAATTGAGTCCCCTATATATGATAAATGATTAATATTAACATTGTTACCAATAATACTATTTTTAATTTCTACTGCTTGCCCTATTTTACAATTATTTCCAATAATTGTATTAGCTCGAATAAAACAATTTGGACCAATTATACAGTTATTTCCTATGTATGCTGGGCCTTCAATATAAGCTCCACTTTTAATAAGAGTTCCCTGTCCAACAATTAATTTATCTTTAATAATAACATTTTTTTCTTTTTTAATTTTTAATGACTTCTTTTTTTTACTAAAAAAGAAATCTAATGCATTAAAAATATCCCAGGGATAAGAGGCTGGAAACCAATTTTTTGCTTTAACGCTATACAATCTATTATTTTTTATAAAACTTTTAATAAAATCAGTAAATTCATATTCTCCTCTTTCTGATTTTTGAATTTCTTTATTAAGAATACTTTTAGGCAAAAAATATAGTCCCGTATTAACTAAATTAGAAAGAGGATTCTCTGGTTTTTCAATAATACTTCTTACAAACCCTTCTTCCTCAATAATAACACCAAAATTAGATGGATTTTTGTTTTCTTCAACTAAAACACAAGGAAACCTTTTTAAGGCCTGTTCAACATCTTCTTTGAAATAAAAATCATCTCCATTTAAAAGTAAAAATTTATCTTTAATTAAAGATTCTGCTAGCTTAATTCCTCCGCCTGTTCCATCTAAATCTTTTTGAAAAATATAAGTTATCTTTATTCCCTCAAACTCCTTTCCAATTAATTTCTCTATTAATTCCCTCTTATAATTAACAATAATAATAACTTCTTTAACTAATCCTTTTAATTGTTTTAAATTGTGCTCTAAAATTGATTCTCCAAAAACAGAAAACAATGGCTTTGGCTTTGTTAAAGACAATGGTTCAAACCTTGTTCCTTTCCCTGCTGCTAAAATTATTGCTTGCATATTAGTTTCATAATTATTTTTGCTAATTTTTCTGGATCATGAACAATATCTCCACTTCTTAAAACTATATCTTCTCCTATAAATTTTTTATCCAAACTATTACATTCAACTAGATCCAAAAGCTCTTCATGTTCTTCTTTGTATTCTTTTAATCTTTCCTCAGAAACATTCTTATTATTAAAAATAACATAATCAAGCGGACATTGTAAGCGATTCTCAACAACATTAACAAAGTCTTCAACTTTAAATCCATTAGATTCTCCGTTTTTATTCATTAAATTAGGAATATATATTTTTTTTGCTTTACTTGCTTTTATTGCTTCACAAGCCCCATTTACTAATAAAACCTGCATTAAAGATGAATAAATATCTCCTGGCCCAATAATAACTGCATCAGCCACTCCCAACCTCTTTACTGTTTGAGGACAAACATTTACTTCTGGTCTTAAAAATATTTTATCTATCTTTAAACTAGAATTATGTTTAGGAATGTCGATATTTGTCTCTCCAACAATTTCTTCTTTGTTTTCTAAAACAGCAACCAAATCAGCATTATGAATAGTAGAAGGAAGTATTTTATGCTTTCCTAAAAAATCATTAAGTCTTTCAAATATTTCTTTGTATCCTCCTTTATTCAAAACCATTGCTGAAAAAATAATATTACCTAAATTATGCCCTTTTAATTCTCCTTCTTTGAAACGATAATTAAGTAATTCCTTATCTTCAAAAGAAAGATTAGCTAATTCAATAAAAGCTCTTCTTAAATCACCTGGAGAAATAATATTATAGTCACTTCTTAGTCTACCAGAAGAACCTCCTGAATCTAAAACACAAGAAACAACTGTCAGCTCTACATCTTTATCTTTTAATCCTCTTAATACTGTATTAGGCATGGCATTACCACCGCCAATACAAACAATCTTTTTTGTTTTTTTTACAAATGGGCTTCTAAACATTTTTCAATATTAACTGCCTTATCTTTTATTATTTCTCTATTCATTATTTTCTCATAAGAATCTTTTACTTCAGAATAAAATACTCCCAAAGGAATATTTCCTACTTCAGCATATTTCCACTCTTCTATTAATTTTCTTGCTTGTTGTTTTGTTCTTTTTTCTTCTTCTATTTCATAAATTTTTTCATTATAAAATTTAAAATTATCCATAAAAGAAATACAAGGTTGTAAAACTTCAATAAAACTAAAACCCTCATGATCAATTGCTTTTTTAATTATTAAAGCTAAGTGATCAATTTTTGAAGAATAACTTCTGGCAATAAATGTTGCATTAGAATCAAGCATTAGTTCTAAAGGATTTAATGGGTCCTCAACTAAACCCTCAGGAGTTGATCTTGTTTTTAATCCTTTGGGAGATACAGCTGTAAATTGACCCGTAGTTAAGGCAAATAAACGATTATCGTGCATTAAAACAGTAATATCTGAGTTTCTTTTAGCTAAATGAATTAAATGAGAAATTCCCTCATTTAAAGCTCCCCCATCTCCAATAAAAGCAATGACTTTTAAATTAGGATTTCCTAATTTAATTCCAGATGCAGTTGAGATAGACCTTCCGTGTAAAGAATCAAAACTACTTAAATTTAAATAATCTATTATTTTTGAACTGCAACCAATATCAGAAACAATAACTACATCTTCTTTATTATACGATTCCATTGCTTTTTTAAAAGCAGCTAAGACTCCGAAATTACCACAACCAGGACACCATGTATTAATTGCTTTTGTTTGTAAATTCTCCATATTATATATTTTTTAATTGATCTTTTAAATCTTCTTCGTTAAAGGGCCTACCATCATACTTTAAAATACTTTTATAAACTTTAATGTTATTTTGAGCAAGAACCTTAGACAATTGACCTAAAGCATTAGCCTCAATACAAATCACCTTGTTAACCCCTTTTAAAGCCTCTAGGGCTTGTTTTTGAGGAAAAGGCTCTAAAACTATTGGTTGAATCATCTTTATTCCTAATTTTTCACAAACACTCTTAACAATTCCTTTTAAAGAACCGACACACACAACAGCAGTCTCAGAATTATCTCCATACACATTAATTGCTTCAATGTTATCAATTTCTTTTTTCATTGATTCAAACTTTCTTAATCTCTTATCTTGCATTTTTTTGATCATTTCTTCATCCTCTGTAGAAATTCCATATTCATCATGTTCATAGCTTGTTGATTTTACAATTGCATCGTTACCAGGGAAAAATAATGGAGAAATTCCATTTTCTGTCAATTCATATCTTTGATATTCTTTGTTTTTATCCCACATCAATGCTTCTTCTTTTTTTACTTCTGATAAAACTTTTTTATCAAAACTAAAAGTGGCTTCTGATAAATCTTTTTCAGTTAATAGAATAACTGGTGTTTGATATTTCCAGGCTAGATTCATTGCTTTTCCACTCCAAACAAACATTTCATTAACATCTCCTGGAGCAATAACAAATCTTACTAAATCACCATGACCAGAATTAAGAGTAAACAATAAATCTCCTTGGCCACTATAAGTAGGAACTCCGGTTGCTGGACCTGGCCTTTGACTATTAACTATAACAATAGGGGTTTCACTCATAGCTGCTAAACTTATTGCTTCTGTCATTAAAGCAAATCCTCCTCCAGAAGTTCCAACCATTGTTCTTTTTCCAGTATAAGCAGCACCTATTGCTGCATTAATAACAGCAATTTCATTTTCTAGCTGAGAAACTAAAACATTACAATCTTTTAGTCCTGCTAAATAATGAAGAATACCTGTTGCTGGAGTCATTGGATAAGCAATATACATTTCTAGTCCTGCTGCTACAACACCTAAAGACAATGCTTCATTTCCTGTTAAAAGAGGCGTACTATCTCCAATGTCTTCTATTTTTAATTTTGCTTCTTCTAAATCATATGCTTTCTTGGCTATTTCTAAGTTCTTTTCAATTCCTTTTGAAATTTCTTTTTCTAAAATATTTTTTAAGAAATCAAAATCTAAACCAATAATTTTAGCAAATCCTCCAAGTAAAGCAGTATTAGCCATAATTGGAATTCCTCCTAATTCTTTAACAGTTGATTCAATGGCAATTCCAATTCCTTTTTCTTCTTTTACTTTGTCTTGATTAAAAATAATTAATCCGTCTTCATTCAAATCTTTTAAATGTTCTTGAATTGTTTTTTCATCTAAAGCTAAAAGAATATCAATTTTTTTCTTTGAACAATTATTCTCTTTTTCAGAAGCTCTAATTAAAGAAAAACTATGTCCTCCCCTTATTAAAGATTGATAGTCATCATAAATATATATTTTATATCCTAAACTACTAAAAATCTTAGCAATAATTAAACCTGCTTTTCTAGATCCTTGCCCAGCAGCTCCCCCTATTAAAATTGAAAAATCTTTTTTATTCATATTTTATTATATTAATATATTATTCAACCGTCACACTTTTAGCTAAATTCTTTGGCTTATCAACATCACACCCTAAAGAATCAGCAAAATAATAAGCAAAAAGGTGAAGAGGGATAACAGATAAGATTGGTGTTAATATTTCTAATGTTTTAGGAATATATATTATTTCATCAGCTATTTTTTTAATCTCTTCGTTTCCTTTACTTGCAATAGCAATGACTGGACCTTTTCTTGCTTTTATTTCTTCAATATTAGAAATCATTTTTTCATAAACAGCATCTGTTGGACAAATAGCAATTGTAGGACAATTCTTATCAATTAAAGCTAAAGGGCCATGCTTTAATTCTCCCCCAGCTACTCCTTCTGCATGAACATATGATATTTCTTTTAATTTTAATGCGCCCTCTAAAGCAATAGGGTAATTATATTTTCTTCCAATAAAGAAAAAATCTTTGTATTTATTGTACTTCTTAGCAATCTTTTTAATTTCTTCTGCTTGTATTAAAATCTCTTTTGCCATTAAAGGTAATTTTTTCAAAGCTGAAACAATTTCTTTTCCTTCGGTTAAAGACATGTTTCTTTGACGCCCCAAATACACGGTAATCATAGCAAGAATGGTTAATTGTCCAATAAATGCTTTAGTCGAAGCAACAGCAATTTCTGGCCCAGAACGAGTATATACTCCAGCATTAGTTTCTCTTGATTGAGAAGAACCAACTACATTAGTAATCCCCAAACACATTGCTCCCTTTTCTTTCATTTCTTTTAAGCATCCTAAGGTATCAGCTGTTTCTCCTGATTGAGAAATAAAAATGCTAGCAGTTTTTTTATCAACAATTGGCTTTCTATATCTAAATTCTGACCCAAAATCACTTTGAGATAAAATATCAGCATATTCTTCAAACATATACTCTCCTATTTTACAAGCATAATGAGCAGTTCCACAACCAATTAAAAATATATTATTAATTTCTCTTAATTTTTTTTCAACTGATTCTAATCCTCCTAATTTCACATTTCCTTCTTCTAAGATAAATCTTCCCCTTATAGCATCTTCAATAACATTAGGCTCTTCCATTATTTCTTTTAACATAAAATGCTTATAACCTCCTTTTTCTGCTTGTTCTATGTCCCATTCAATCATTTCTGGTTCTTTTTTTAATTCTTTTTCTTCTTTAAGAATTGTTAATCCATCTTTTTTGATTACTGCTACTTCATTGTCTTCTAAAATAATAATTTGTCTTGTTGTTGTTATGATTGCTGATGGATCAGAAGCAATTAAAAATTCATCTTCACTGACACCAATAATTAATGGTGATGATAGTCTTGCGGCCACAATTTTATCTGGATCTTTAACTGATATAACAGCTAAACCATAAGTTCCTCTAATGTCTTTTAGGGCTCTAGTAACTGCTTTTTCTAAATTATCTTTAAAATACTTCTCAATCAAATGAACAATTACTTCTGTGTCTGTTTCTGATTTAAATTTATGTCCTTCTTTTATTAGCTTTTCTTTTAATTGTTTATAATTCTCAATAATACCATTGTGCACTACAAATATTTCTTCTTTACAGCCCGAATGAGGATGAGCATTTTCTTTTGTTACTTCTCCTGTTGTTGCCCAGCGAGTGTGCCCTATACCAATTAATCCATCTGACTTAATCTTTGCTAATGCTTTAGCTAAAGAAATCTTTCCTACTTCTTTATATAGCAATGGCTTACTATTAAAAACACAAAAACCAAAACTATCATAGCCCCTATACTCTAATCTTTCCAAGCCAGATAAAATAATTGGTAATGCTTTCTGTTTTCCGATGTATCCTACAATTCCACACATATTATTTCTTTAATATAAAATTAATTAATTTGTTAGGGATAAACAAAACCCTAGTCACTTCTTTTCCTTGAAGCCATTTTTTAATTCTTTCGCTTTCTTGAGATACTTCTTTGACTTTTTCTTCAGAAGAATCAACATCCATCTCTAGTCTATCTCTTACTTTTCCGTCTACTTGAATAACTATTTCTATTTTATCTTTTTTAATTAATTCTTTATCGTATTTAGGCCATTCTTCATTTAAAATATTTCCATAACCATTAATCTCCCATAATTCACTACACATATGCGGAGCAAAAGGAAACATTAAAAGTAAAAACATTTTTAAAACATCCGAACCTACTTTTTCATTTTCTACTAAATTTAAAAATTCCATAAAAAAAGCAACTGATGTATTGAATTTCATTTTCTCAATATCTTCTGAAACTTTTTTGTTTAATCTATTGACCTCAGCAATTAATTCTTTTGAACTTTCTTTATTGTCTTTATTTTTTACTACAAAATCCCAAAATCTATTTAAAAACTTATTAATCCCTTTAACTCCTTGCTCGTTCCAAACAATTGCTTGTTCAAATGGACCCATAAACATTTCGTAAACCCTTAAAGTATCTGCTCCAAATTGTTCAATAATCTCATCAGGAGAAATCACATTTCCTTTTGACTTAGACATTTTTTGTCCATCATTAGCTAAAATCAATCCTACATTTCTTAATTTCAAAAATGGTTCTTTAGTTGAAATATACCCTGAATCAAATAAAAACTTGTGCCAAAACCTTGAATATAATAAATGAAGAACTGCGTGTTCTGCTCCTCCAACATATAAATCAACTGGCATAAATACTTTTTCTTTTTCCTTATTAACCAATTCTTTATCATTATTAGGATCAAGATATCTTAAATAATACCAAGAACTTCCTGCCCATTGAGGCATAGTATTAGTTTCTCTTTTAGCCTTACCTCCACATTTAGGACATTCAACATTCACCCAATCATTTATTGCAGCCAAAGGAGATTCTCCTGTTCCAGTTGGCTCATATTTTTCAATATAAGGAAGTTTAACTGGTAAATTATAATCTGGCACTATTCCACATTTTTCACAATGAATAATTGGAATAGGCTCTCCCCAATATCTTTGCCTTGAAAAAACCCAATCTCTTAATTTATAGTTTACTTTTTTTTCTCCCTTAACAAACTTTCCAATTTTCTCTCTAGCTTCAGAAGAGCTTAATCCATTAAATTCACTTGAATTAAAAAGTGTTCCGTCTTCAGTAAACGCAAAGTCTTTTTCTGAATCAATTACCCAGATAATTTCTAAATTATACTTTTTAGCAAAATCAAAATCTCTTTCGTCATGAGCTGGGACAGCCATTACTGCTCCAGTTCCATAATGACCTAAAACATAATCAGCAACAAAAACAGGTATTTGTTTTTGATTAACAGGATTAATAGCTTTAATTCCTTTTAACTCAACTCCTGTTTTATTTTTTACCTCACTAATTCTTTCTCTATCGCTTTTATTTTTAGCTTTTTCAATATACTCATTAACTTCTTCCTTATTTTCAATATCTAAATAATTAATAATTGAATGCTCTGGAGATAAAACTAAATAGGTACAACCAAACAAGGTATCAGCTCTAGTTGTAAAAACAGGAACATCAATGTTGTTTATTTTAAAATTTATTTCCCATCCTTGGCTTTTTCCAATCCAATTTTTTTGCATTTCTTTAATCTTTTCTGGCCAATCAAGAGAATCTATTCCCTCTAATAATTTATCTGCGTAATCAGTGATTTTTAAAACCCATTGTTCTATTTCTTTTTTTGTTGTTTCTGTTCCACATCTTTCACATTTTCCATCAACAACTTCTTCGTTAGCCAAGCCTGTTTTACAAGAAGGACACCAATTAATGGGAAGTAATTTTTTATAAGCTAATCCTTTTTCAAAAATCTTTATAAAAATCCATTGCGTCCACTTATAATAATTAGGATCAGTTGTATTAATTTCTCTTGACCAATCATAACTAAGCCCTGTAACTTTAAATTGATTTCTAATATTATCTATATTTTTCTTAGTGGTAATTTCTGGATGAATACCTGTTTTAATTGCATAGTTTTCTGCGGGTAAACCAAAAGCATCCCATCCAATTGGATGCAAAACATTAAACCCTTGCATTCTTTTAAGTCTAGCCACTATATCTGTGGCCACATAACCTTTTAAGTGTCCAACATGAAGACCAGCTCCAGATGGATACGGAAACATATCTAATACATAATATTTAGGACAAGATAAATCTTTTACTTCATTAATTTTTTCCTTTTCCCAATAGTCTTGCCATTTTTTTTCTATTTCTTTAAAATTATACTTCATAATATAAACAAAGAGATTATTGCAACAATAAGAGAAAACAAAACAATAAGCCAATAATAACCATCTATGCTATACTTTTTATTAAAAACACTCTCGATTATAGGCTTAGCGTGCACTAAAACAACATAAGTAGAAATGCCTGTAGCTAAAACAAATATAAGCTTTCTTATTAAATATAGCTCTGTAGATATCATAATATAAGGATATCACAGTGAAAAGAAAAATAAAAGACCCTTATTAGGTCTTTTTTTGCCTGAAACGAGATCGTTGTCCTTGGGTTTTTTCTCTGCACTTTTCAACTATTTTTGAAGGTTTTTCTTTTTTAGAAACCTTTTGTCTCCTTCTTTTTTCTTTTCCATTCCCCATAATAATCCCTATGTACTTTTTTTTATATATCTTTTCTAATTAATTCTGTCAAACAATTTCAAGGCATTATTATCTGTTGCTTTAATTAATTCTTCTAAAGAACATTTTTTAATGCTTGCAACTTCTTTGGCAATAACTTCTAATGACAATGGATTATTTCTTTCTTCAAATTGAGGAGGAGACAAAAAAGGACAATCAGTTTCTAAAAGAATTTTATCCAAAGGAATTTTTTGTATAACATCCTTTAAATCCATCTTAAAAATAATACCATTAATTCCAATAAAATAACCTAAAGATAAAAACTTTTTTAAATCTTCAACACTACCAGTAAAAGAATGTATTACGCCTTTTGTGTTTTTATCTTTTAAAATATTGTACACATCGTCAAAAGCAACTCGGCAATGAATAATTAATGGTAAATTCAATTCGCAAGCTAAATCAACCTGTTTAATAAATATTTGTTTTTGTTTTTCTTTAAATTCTTCTCTCTTTGTTTTTGCTTTTGGCTTCCTCCAATAGTCAAGACCTGTTTCTCCAACAGCTACCACTTTATCACAAATTAATTCTTTATACTTTTCACAATCAAAACCCTCTTCAATATCAGAAGGATGCAATCCAATAGAAGCCCATAAATTATATTCTTTTGCTATCTGAATTACATCACAAGAACTTTTATAATCTGTCCCTACATTAATAATTGAAATATCTTTATTCAAGCATTTAGAAATAATATCTTTCCTATCTTTATCAAATTGAGAAAAATTTAAATGAGCGTGCGTATCAATCATAAAATTTTAGGAAACAAAGACTCCCCTTTTTTAACTCTAAAAATTCCATCTTCTTCGTTTAATTGCTCTTTCATTTTTATTGCTGTCTCAGGCATAAAAGGTTCAATCATTTGAGAAATATTTTTTAAAGAATAAAGAAGATTTGAAAGTATTTCTTTTTTATCTTCTACTTCCCATGGTTTTTCCTGATCAATATATTTATCACAAGAACCAATAAGACTCCATACCTCTATTAATGTTTCATTAAAATAAATAAATTTATCTTTATATTTATTCCAAACATTCTCAATTTCTTTTTTAGTATATTCATTTGGTTTAATTTCTATTTCTCCATATTTATCAACCATAGCAATAACCCTTGAAAAAAGATTGCCTAATCCTGAAGCTAAATCAGAATTATATCTTTTCTCATATTTTTCATAAGTAAAATCTCCATCATCTAATGCTGGCATTTCTCTTAAAAGAAAATATCTTACTCCGTCAGCACTATATTTAGAAACAAGTTCATGTGGATCAATTACATTGCCAATACTTTTAGACATTTTTTGACCATCTACTGTAATGTAGCCATGAACAAAAAGAATCTTGGGTAAAGTAATTTTAGCTGATAAAAGCATTGCTGGCCAATAAATAGCATGAAATCTATTAATACCTTTTCCTATTACGTGTAATCTTGTGTCACCTTTCTCCCAAAACTTTTGAAATAATTCGTCTTTTCCCCCAAAACCTAAAGCAGAAATATAACTAGTTAGAGCATCAAACCATACCCACATTTTTTGAGTATTGTCACTTGGAACATTAATTCCCCAACCCTTAGCTCTTTCGCTTGATCGTGATATACAAAAATCCTGAAGACCTGAATTAATAAAACTCATTATTTCATTTTTTCTTTTTTCAGGAATTATTTTAATATCATCTCTTTCAATAAGTTCCTTAATTTTATCAGCATATTTTTCTAATTTGAAAAAATAGTTTTCTTCTTCTATTAATTCTAATGGTTTTTTATGTTCTGGACATAACCCATCTTCAAGCTCTTCTTCTTTATAAAATTCTTCACAACCAACACAATACAATCCTTTGTATTTTTTCTTATAAATATCTTCTTTACATAAAGTCCATAATTTCTGTGCTCCAACAACATGTCTTTCTTCTGTGGTTCTTATAAAATCATCGTATGATAAATTAAGAATTTTTTTCAAATTATAAAATTTTTCATAATTTTTATCAACTAAATCTTTAATAGCAATGCCCTCTTTTTCAGCACTTTGAACGTTTTTCAAGCTATTTTCATCACTTCCGCTTAAAAAGAAAACCTCATCACCTAAAGACCTGTGATATCTAGCAATCACATCAGCTTGAATTTTTTCTAAAGCATGCCCTAAATGAGGAGCTCCATTAACATAATCTATTGCTGTGGATATAAAGACTTTTTTCATGAATTCTTTTTTGATAAAAAATACGATTTAGTTGTTTCATAAAGTATTCCTGCCAAAGGAATAGCTAATATTGCTCCAGCAACTCCTAATAATTTTCCTCCAAAAAGAATAGATAAAAGCACTAAAAATGTTGGAATACCAACCATTTTTTTAGTAAAAAATGGTGTAAAAATATTACCTTCTATTTGTTGAATAATTATTGAAATTATAATTACTAATAAAAATTTATTCCCAGAATCAAATAATGCCACTATTGCTATAACAAGCGCAGTCGCTACTGGACCAACAAGAGGAATAATATTTAAAATTCCTGCTAACAATGATAAAGAAATTGCAAACTTAATATTTAAAAATACACACATTAAAAATGTTAAAATTGCTACGCCAATAGAACATACCACTCTGCTCATAAACCAAGCTGATACTTTTTCTTGACTTCTTTGCCATCCAGTTAAAATATCTTCTTCTAGTTTTCTGGGTACTATTGATTTTATTGTTTTAAATATATCTTCTTTTTCGATCGATAAAAATAAAGCTAAAGTAAATATTGTAATTCCCGCAAAAACACTACCAAACAAAGAAACGATAAAACCAAAAACATTAGATGAAATACCAACTAAATCATCTTTAATTGTTAAAATAAAAGATCCTATGTTTTTCAAATCAAAACCCATATTAGTTAATATGTTTGGAAGATTTTCTAGATATTTATACATATTAGCAGAAAAAGATTGTATTTCTGCAATAATAGGTGGAATCAATAAATAAAATAAAAGCGAAACAATAACAAGAAAAGAAAAATAAACTGTAAAACCAGCCAAAGCTCTGGGCATTTTTTTCTTTTCCAAAACTTCTATTAAAGGATTAAATAAAATAGAAATAATAAGACCTAAAAAAGCCCATACTAGAATGTCTTTAGTTAAAAAAATAAAATAAAATAAAATCAAAACAAAAAAGAATTTAAATATTGCTAACCAAGTAATATCTACTTTTTCAGTTTCTGTAGTCATAATTTTAATAAATTATTATATTGTTTTTTATTAGGACCAATTAAAGCTAAATTAAGGTTTTTATTTTTAAAAATGTCTTTAGCAACTCTTAAAATATCTTCTCCTGTTACCTTATCTATCTTATCAAATATATCTTCTATTGTTAATATTTCTTTTTTTAACAATTCTTGTGTCGCATAAAAATAGGCTTTAGAATGAGAAGATTCTAAATTAAGAATCATTTTACCTTTCATGTAATCTTTAGCTTTTTTTAATTCTTTTTCATTTACTCTCTTTTCTGTTAATTTTTTATATTCTTTTAATATTGTTTTAATAACTTTTTCTAATTTCAAATTATCAACCCCAACAAATGTTACAATGCTTCCTGTATCAGTATCAGCTTCATTATATGTTTTAACATAATAAGCAACGCCTAATTTCTCTCTAATTTCTTCAAATAATCTAGAACTCATCATTCCGCCCAAGATAATAGCCAACAAATCGCAAACATATTTATCTTTATGGGTCATATTATAAGATCTTACTCCTAAGGCTAAATTTGTTTGTTCTGTATCTTTATAAAAAAATAAAGCTTGTGGTTCTTTTTGTCTTTCAATAACTTTTACTTTTTCTTTTGATTTTTTTATTTTAGTCTTATTAAAATATTTCTTTGTTTTTTGTATTGCCTCTTCTTCATTAATATTGCCAGCCAAACAAACAATTGTATTTTTTGCATTATATTGACTAGAAATATAATTTAAAATATTTTTTCTAGTAATACTAGATACTGTTTCTTTGGTTCCAGCAATATCCCAACCAGCTGGTTGATCTCCATAAAGAACTTCTTTCCATAATTGTCCAATATACATCATTGGATTATTTTTATACATATTAATTTCTTCAATAATTACCCCTCTTTCTTTTTCAACTTCTTTTAGGGGAATAATAGAGTTTAAAAAAATATCAGAAACCCATTCAAAAGCAATGTCTAAATGCTCTGCACTAACTTTAGCATAATAACCAGTATATTCTTCTCCTGTAAAAGCATTAAAGTCTCCTCCTATTTTATCTAAAAACTCTGCCACATCTTTTGGTTTTTTAAATCTCTTGGTTCCTTTAAAAAACATGTGTTCTAAAAAATGAGAAATTCCTGAGATTTCTTTTGTTTCATACTTTGAACCAGTTCCAACTAAAACTAAAACTGTTGCTGTTTTTGATTCTTTTTGAGGAACAGTGATAATTCTTAATCCATTATTTAAGATTGTTTTTTTGTACATTCTTTTAATTTTGTTATTTCTTTTTTAAGATCAACCATTTTATTTTCTCTATCAATCGTTAAGTCAAAAAACTTTTCTAACTCTTCCATTCTTTTCTTCATTTCTTTTTCTGTTTTGTCTGATTGTTTTTTTAATAAATTCATTTCTTGAGAAAGCTTACTAAAATTAGATGCTAACTCAACAAATTCTTTATCTAGGCTACCTATAATAAAATTTGCATTAGCTTTTCTACCAAATCTTTCTATCTCTGAAAAAGAACGATAAATATATGAATAAATAACCCTACCAACTATTAAAGCCATAATTACACCAATTAAAGCTAAAATAATAGTTTTATAATCAACCGGATAAACACAAATCATCACTATTAAAACTGAGAAAAATGGAAACAGAAAGAGCAAATAAAACTTTGATTTAACGCTAGACAAAACAATATCTTCTTCCTGAGATATCATTTCTCTACATTTTTTAATTACTGGAAAAACTGCTTGCTGAGAAAAAAACATGCTAAATGTAACAAAAAAGAATAATCCTACTAAAGAAGAAATTAAAACTATTAAAAAATCTTTTAAGTTTCCGTAGTTTAAAGCAATAAACAAAACCGCCATGGAAATAAAAATTAATCCGCTAGCAAAAGAAAAAGAGTAAAGGTTTTTACAAAAAGCAACTAATGCTTTTAATGTTTCTTTTATTTCTTCTTGTGACCCTTTTATTTCTTGCTGATAAGAAATACTTTTATTTAAAATTCTTGCCTCTTTATAGAAAAATCCAAATCCATACCTTAATAAAAAGAAAAGTAATAAAAATCCAAAATATAAAGGGGTTCCGTAAAATAAAAACTCTTCATCAATATTAGTAACTGTTAAAACAAGGGTATATGAAAAAAAAACACAAAGAGCTCCCCAACCTATAACAGGAAAAATAATTTTAAAAGTATATGGAATCTTGATCATAAATTATTTTTAAAATAATTAATAATGTCTATTATTTTAATTCTTTTTTGTTCCATTGTGTCTCGATCTCTTACAGTAACACTATCATCAGATAATGTTTCAAAATCAATCGTAACAGCAAAAGGTGTTCCAATCTCATCTTGTCTTCTATATCTTCTTCCTACTGTTCCCACTTCATCATATTGACAAACAAATTCTGATTTTAATAATTGATAAACATCTTTTGCTTTATTTGTAATATCTTCTTTGTTCTTAACCAAAGGAAGTATAGCTATTTTGATAGGAGCTATTTTTTTATTAATTTTTAAAACAGTTTCCATTTCTTTTGTTTTTTCTGTGGTTATTGTTCTTCCTCCTTCAATTTCTTTATAAGAATCACACAGTATAGCCAACATTGTCCTTTCTACCCCGCAAGAAGGTTCGATCACATAAGGAATATATTTATTTTTTGTTTCTTCTTCAAAATATTTTAAATCAATACCTGAAAACTTTTCGTGTTGAATTAAATCAAAATCCGTTCTATTGGCAATCCCCTCGATCTCAGACCACCCTAAATAAGGAAAATTATATTCAATATCAACACAAGATTTAGCATAGTGAGCTAGCTCGTTTTTTTTGTGTTCCCTTATTCTTAAATTTTCTTTATTAATTCCTAAATCATTTACATACCAATTCATTCTTTCTTCAATAAAATAATTAAATGCTTTTTCGTCTTCTCCAGGCTTAATAAAATATTCTATCTCCATTTGTTCAAATTCTCTGGTTCTAAATATAAAATTACCTGGCGTAATTTCGTTCCTAAATGATTTTCCTATTTGAGCAATACCAAAAGGAATCTTTACCCTTTGTGTATCAATAATATTTTTATAATTAACAAAAATACCTTGAGCAGTTTCTGGTCTTAAATAAGCAATTGAAGCATTATCTTCAACTGGACCAATAAAGGTTCTAAACATTAAATTAAATTGTCTTGGTGGAATCAATTCTCCTTTACATTCAGGACAATTATTAATGTTATCTAAATGATCAGCTCTAAATCTTTTATGGCATTCTTTGCATTCTACTAATGGATCCGTAAAGTTAGAAGTATGTCCTGATGCTTCCCAAATCCTAGGATTAACAATAATAGAACTATCTAACCCAACAATATTGCTTTTCTCTTGAACCATTTTTTTCCACCAACTTTTTTTTATATTATTTTTTAATTCTACTCCTAATGGCCCAAAATCATAAAATCCTCCTATGCCACCATAAATATCAGAAGACTGAAAAATAAAGCCTTTTCTTTTACAAAAAGATACAATTTTTTCTAAATTATTCACACCTAATTTTTTTTCCATAATCACAATTATTTATTTTGTTTCCTGAATATTCATTATTATCCACACACCAATTTTTTGAACCAGACAATACAGCTTTAGCACAAAAATTATTATTATTTAATATTAATTTACAGTCTCTATTCATATAATTTAATGTTTTTACTATTCTTGATATCTCATAATCATTTTCCATGCCCTCAAAACTATTATTTTTTATTTTATAAACTTTTGCCCATGCTTTTAAATTCTCTAAACTTTGTTTTGCTTGCATATCATTTATATTATTTTCTGTTTGTTTAAAAATAATCACAGGAATAAAAAAGAATATAAAGAAAACAGAAACAGAGGCTATACATTTTAAAAAATCTTTATTTTCCATTATTTATCTGTTTCTCCGTAAACAATATCTGTTTTAACGGTTAAACTTTTATTAGTCCATTGATCAATTCCTGAAAATTGAGCTGGTCCTAAAAGAATTATATCTTGTTCAGTTGTTTGAGGTGTTACAGATAATTGAAAAGCACATGTTTTAGATTCTTTCAAAAATCCACTTCCTGCTTCAATTGTACCAATATTCCAAACTAATTCTCTTGTGTCTTCGTCAAAAACTAAATCAACTTCTTCTGGCCATATCTTATTTTCATAAATCACATTATCAGGTAAAACCGTTTTCATTACTGCTTCACCAATATCATTATAAGTGCTTTTAGCTGTCCAAACAACTGTAAAAAATGTCTTCTTATACGCTTCTAATGGATAAGGTCCACTATTATCAAAATATTTATCTTCAAGGTATATATTTTGTTTTGCTTCTGATGTAGTTGCTATTTTGGTTAAAAATTCTTGACGGCTGGTATTAATCATTATTTTGCTCTTAACTGTTGGATTTTTATCAGCTAATGTTTTCATTGCCCAGTCCTTCTTAATGTCAATCCAAAACTCTACTTTTCCTTCTTCTCCTGGTTCTAAATATTGTAAACTAGAAATATTCTGAGGTTCCCAAAGAATAGAATTGTCTCCTGTCTCATACTTTCCTTCTGGAGCTTGAATCGAGTTAAGATCTAAACTCGATCCCTCAAGACGAGTAATTATTACCATATTAGTAGCAGGAGTTTCGTTAAGATTCCTAAAAAATATCTCATAATGAAGCTGGTCTCCTACAGAAGCAATATAGTCATCACTATTGTTTATTCTTTGTGTTATATATAAAGAAGGTGAAGCAATTTCAATTCCTTTTATTGATTCTTTTAAAAGAATAAAGTTTCCGTCTTGCCAAACTCCCATCCTCGCTCTAAATATTTTTTTCTCTTGAGATTCTCCTGTTAAAATTCCTGATATTTCTATTTTTCCAGACTGAGCTTCGTTTAATATCGGAACATCCCATTGAGTATTCTCCATTCCTTTTGGTTGAGAATATAAAAATTCAAAACCATCAGGATATTGAATCGTAAAAGAAATATCCTTAAGGGGATAATTAACATTTGAAGAATAGTTTATTTTAAAAGAAAAAGCTTTACCAGTAGCTGTTTCTGAAGGAACATCTAAAGAAAAACTAATTGGCACTTCATTTAGTATAGTAGTAAAAGTAGTTGTAACTTCATTTCTTGTTTTTAAGTCTTTTGGCTGAAAACTCATAATAGTTTTAACGGTTTTAACATCATTTTCTTTTCCTAGGTATCTTGTTGTAAATTTAATGGTTCTTTCTTGACCAGGATAAATATCTCCTTGAAGATCATCAGATGTTCTTCTTATGATCCTTCCATTTTCTTCAACAACTGCTCCTTCTGGAAACTCAAAAGTTAATTCTGGATTTTCTAATCTTATTGTTCCATTATTCTTAAATTTAACTATATATTCTATTTCCTCTCCCACAGAAGCTTTTTCTGGACCAATTATTTCTATTTTTAATACTTCTTTAGAAAATGACATATTTTGCCAAAAAACAAAAAAGGCAATACCTAGTACTAAAAATACTATTAAAATAATTTGTGTTTTATTCATCTTTTTCTGTTAATTTATTTAATTTATTAAAACTGTCTTTGTTCTTTGAATGTCTAAACTTAACTTCTCTAAGTCCTTCTATATGCCTGTTTTCATCTTTATCTTTTAATCTTTCAAAAATAGATTTTGGTTCTTCTTTATCTCCCAATTTTTTTAAAGTATTGTTTTTGTCTTTAAATCTAATAAAAGAAGATCCAAAATTCTTTGTTTTTCCTGGTTTTTCAATAGGAATATAATCTTCCATAAAATTAATTTTTATTAATTTCTAATATAATTTTATTCCCGTCAATTAAAACCTCTTTTCCTTCAACACTGTCTTGTTTTTTAAAATCATTTGCTAAAACGTCCTTTAAAATGCTTTCTTTATTGTTTATTAATATCTTATCAAAAAAATCAGAATTTTGGTAGAGGACAACTATTCTATCTTTTGGCACAAAACCTTTATCTTTTCTCATTTGTTGGATATGTCTTACTATTTCTCTAACCAAACCCTCTTCTTTTAATTCTGGTGTTATTTCTAAATCAAGCTCTATACCATTAATACTTTTATCAATAACAATTTCTTTTACATTGATTTCTTCTTTAATTAAATCAATAATACCTTCTTTTATTTCTTTTTTAGTTTTAAGAACTCTTAATGGCTGTCTTACTTTTATACCTTTTTCTGATCTTTCTTTTAAAACAAGATTAACAATATCTCTAGCCTCTTGCATTTCTTTTTCCAAATCATTATTTATAAATTCTTTTTTAGTTTTAGGATAATCACACAAATGAACGCTTTCCTTTGAATTATCTAATTTTAAAAACATTTCTTCAGAAATAAAAGGAGCAAAAGGAGCTATTAATTTACTTAATTTTAATAAAACATATTTTAAAGTAGAAGATGCTTCTTTAATTTCTTCTGGTTTTTGAAATCTTTTTCTTGATCTTCGAATATACCAATTTGATAAATCATCAAGAAAATCATAAAACAATCTTGAACTCTTAGTCAATTCATAATTATCCATTAATTCAACAACTTCTTCATTTAGTTTTTCTGTTTTTGAAATTATCCATTTATCTAAAATATTTATTGATTTTACTTCTTCATAATCTTTCTTATATGTTTCGTAAAAAGAAAAACAATTCTCAATTGAAGAAATAATCTTTCTCCAAACTTCTTTTACTCTATCTTCAGAAAAACGATAATCTTCTCCAATTGAAGTAGAGCTTAAAAGAAAAAATCTTAAAGCATCTGATCCATATTTATCAAAAACTTCTTTCGGGTCTGGATAATTCTTTAGTTTTTTACTAAGTTTTCTTCCTTTTTCATCTAAAACCAGACCATTAACAATTACATTTTTAAATGCAGGATTATTATTTCCAAGACCAATATCTTGTAAGGTTAAAGCTGTTGCTAAAACATGAAGAGTATAAAACCATCCTCTTGTTTGGTCTAGCCCTTCAGCAATAAAATCTGCTGGAAAGGTTTTTTCTACCAAGTCTTTATTTTCAAAAGGATAATGCCATTGCGCATAAGGCATAGACCCTGACTCAAACCAACAATCAAAAACTCCTGAAGTTCTTTTCATTTCTTTTGAACATTTTGGACATTTTAATTTTACTTCATCAATATAAGGAAGATGTAAATCATCTATTCTTTTGCCTTCATATTTTTCTATTTCTTCTATACTTCCAATACAAATCTTTTCTTTACATTCTTCACATTCCCAAATTGGAATTGGTGCTCCCCAAAAACGATTTCTTGAAAAATTCCAATCCCTCGCCCCTTCTAGCCATTTCCCAAATCTTCCTTCTTTAATGTGATCAGGAACCCAATGAATATTTTCATTGTTGTTAATTAATTGTTTTTTAATTTTTGTAACAGCAATATACCAACTTTCAATCGCATAATACAATAAAGGAGAATCACACCTCCAACAATAAGGATATTCATGAGAAATAATTTCTTCTTTATAGAAAATATTATTATCTTTTATTTTATCTATAATTTTTTCATCTGCTTCTTTAACAAATTGCCCCTTAAAATCATAAACATCTTCTTTAAATTTACCAGAAATATCAACTGTATGAAATAAGGGGAGATTATGTTTTTTCCCAATATTAAAATCATCTTCTCCATACATTGGATTCATGTGAACTATTCCTGTTCCGTCTTCAAAAGAAACAAATTCTCCTAAAACAACTTGAAAAGCATTTTCAATCTTCTCTACATCTTTTAAATAATCAAAGATTGGTTCATATTTTAAACCAATTAATTCTTGTCCTTTGAACTCTTTGATAATATTGTATTCTCCCTCTAAAACACTTAATCTATCTTTGGCTAAAATATATTTCTCGTTATTATTTTCAACCAAACAATAAACTAATTCTGGATTAACAGCTAAAGCAACATTACCAGGTAAAGTCCATGGTGTTGTTGTCCAAACAAGAAAATATCCTTCTTTGGTTTTAAACTTTACATAAATAGATTTTTCTTTTGTTTCTTTGTATCCTTGATTAACTTCAAAATTAGCTAAAGTAGTTCCACATCTTGGACAATAAGGAGAAACCCTATAATTCTTTTCCACTAAATCATTATTCCATAATTGCTTTAAAACCCACCAGACAGATTCAATATAATTATTTTCTAAAGTAGAATAAGCCTGATCATAATCAGCCCATCTTCCTACTCTTTTTAATGTTTCTTGAAAATCATCAACACAAGTAAAAACAGAAGACCTGCAGGCATCATTAAATTTTTCAACTCCCATTTCTTCTATTTCTTTTTTATTTTTAACTCCTAATTCTTTTTCTATTAAATTTTCAATTGGAAGTCCATGACAATCCCAACCAACACGTCTTGGAACTTGATATCCTTTCATGGTCCAATACCTTAAAACAGAATCTTTAATAGTTGTAGCTAAAATATGACCATAATGAGGTTTTCCTGTAGCAAAAGGCGGACCATCATAAAAACTAAAATATGGACAATTTTCTCTGTTCTTTATTGATTTATGGAAAATATTATTATCTTCCCAATATTTTAATATTTTTTCTTCATTTATCATAAATACCTAATTTCTCCTGTATTAATATATTCTTCTTTTTTCTGTCTTACTAATTCTTCTCTACTAAAACCTTTAGCATATCCTTCTAAAAGCCATAAAGGGTCTCCGTGAGAAACAATTAATACGTTTTTGTTTTGAAAATTATCCTCTATTTCATTTAAAACCTCTTTCATTCTCTTTAAACACTCTTCCCAGCTTTCTCCTTGAGGAGGGGCTAATTCAAACTTTTTCATCATATCTTGTCCATAAAAATCCCAAGCTTCTTTTTTATTCTTCCCCCCAAACACACCCCAGTTAACATCCCTTAGCCTTGTATCATATATTATTTTCTCTAAATCAAATCCAATTATTTCTCCTACTATTTTAGCTGTTTGTCTTGTTCTTAAAATATCTGAACAAAAAATTAAATCAATTTTCTTGTCTTTAAGAATTTCTCCTGATTTTTTAACTTGTTCAATACCTTTTTTAATCAGAAAACAAGGCTGAGGATTATCAGGATAACAATATACTATGTCTGGATAATCTTCCTGATGGTTGTTTTTTCCGTGCCTTAAAAGAAAGTATTTATTTTTTAGTTTTAAATTCATACTAATAGATTAGCATTTTTTAGACTGATAATCAATGCTGCTTAAGCCTTAAAAGCTATATTTTATATAAAAAATCCTTTAGTTTATTCAAAGCAATTCTTCTCATGCTAACCTCATTCTTATCTTCCATTTCTGCAAAAGTTAAATTATATCCTTCTGGCATAAAGATTGGATCCCATCCAAAATTTAATTTTCCTTTTGGTTTTACAATTGTTCCCTTTGTCGATCCTTCAAAAAAATACATTTCTTCTTTATTCTTTGCATAACCAATAATTGTCTTTACTTCTGCATTACTCTCTCCTAGTTTTTCAGAAATTTCTACTAAAAGATCATTTTGAAACCATTTTACAAATGGGCCAGGCAAACCATTCAAACATTCTAAAGACAAAGAAGTGTCTTCAACTATTACCTCTTCGTCCACATATTCTAAGGCTTGTAATAATTTTTGCTTAACTACTTCCTTACTATCAATATTTTGTATTTCCATTAAATCAATGTCCAACTGTTTTATGTCTGGTAAAATAGATCTTACTTCTTCAAACTTATTTTTATTGCTTGTAACAAAATACATATTAACTATTAAGAAAATTAATAATTAACTTAATTATTCCTTCTTTTTCTTTTGAATCGCTTTGAGCAATAAATAAAGCTAAAGCAACTAAACCAATATCATTTATTTTTTCTTTTCCTTTTTTGTTATAAAAATAATTATTCTTTCTTAAAAAAAGAATGAAAAGAAAAGAAGCTATTCTTTTGTTGCCATCAAAAAATGGATGATCTTTGATGATAAAATATAAAAGATGTGCAGCTCTTTCTTCTATACTAGGATAAATCTCGTTGCCTCCAAATGATTGACACAGATTACCTAAAATTCCTTGTAACATTTCGTTTCTTTGTTTTCCAAATAAATCTCCTGCTTCCTTCTTTTTTAAAAGATCTGATTTTAATTGTGCTATTGATTGAATAGCAAAATCATAATTTATATTATTTTTAACTTTTACTTTTTTCTTAGGAATCAATAAAGACCCTTCATCATATTTTTGTAATAAAACCCAAGAATTAGCATAATCAGTGACAACCCTCAACACTCCTTCTGTTTCTTTTTCATCTAATTGTTTTGCTTCTATTAATCTCTTAGTTAAAGAAATTACTTGATCTAAATCTTTTAAGTTTTTAATGTTTCCTTCTTTAAGTCTTTTTTGATTAACAACATAACCCTTAACAATAATTTCTTTTAATTTTTTAGTTGCCCAAATACGAAACTGTGTGCCTCTAACGGATTTAACTCTATAACCAACAGAAATAATAATATCAAGATTATAAAAATTAGTATTATATTTTTTCCCATCACTAGCAGTTATCCGGAATTTCCGGATAACTGAATTTTTATCTAACTCTTTTTCTTTAAAAATATTGTTAATGTGTTCGTTAATTGTTCTTACATTTTTACCAAAAAGAATTGCCATTTGTTGTTGCGACAACCAAACAGTTTCTTTTTCTAATCTAACATCAAGATCAACTTTATTGCTCTTGTCTTTATAAATTACAATCTCTCCTTTGTTTAAATTTTCTTTCTTTTTTACCATTTACATTTTCTCAGGAGCAGAAACCCCCATTAAATCTAAAACATTTTTTAAAGTAATCTGTGTGGCCAATATTAAATTTAGTCTTTGGTTTTTTAATTCTTTATCTTCAACTAAAACCTGACAATCTTGATAAAAACCATGAAAGGTTGTGGCTAAATCTATTGCATACTGAGGAATCCTTTGTAATTGATGGTCCATAGAAGTATCTTCAATAACTTCTTTAAACTTTAAAATTTGTTTCATTAGTTCTATCTCTCTTTTTTCATTCAACAATGAAAATTCTTTTACTGTTTTAATATTTTCTGCTTTTTTTAAAATACTTGAAATTCTAGCATAAGCATATTGAACATAAAATACAGGATTTTTTTCTGATTGTTCTTTTGCTAAATTAAAATTAAAAGCTAAATGAGTATTAGCTGATTTCTCTAAAAAGAAAAACCTTACAACGTCTGAACTTAATTCTTCTAATAAGTCATCCATTGTTATTGCTGTTCCTAGTCTCTTAGACATTTTCACAGGAACCCCGTCTTTTAAAACAGTAACAAATTGTAATAAAATAACTTCTAGTTTATCTTTATATCCTAATGCTTCTACTCCTGCCTTAAGACCTGCCACATCTCCAAAATGATCAGCCCCCCAAATATTAATTACTTTATCAAATTTCTTTTTTTCAAACTTATACTTATGATAAGCAATATCTCCAGCTAAATATGTTTTTTCTTTATTTTCTTTAATTAAAACCCTGTCTCTTTCATCTTTAAAATTAGTAGACTTAAACCATAAAGCTCCTTCATTTTCATAAGTTAAATCTTTTTTCTTCAATGTTTCTATTGTTTTATCTATCTCTCCTTTTTTATGAAGCACGGACTCAAAAAACCATTCATCGTATTTTATTCCTAACTTATCAATAGTCTTCTTAATCATTTCATTCAAAATAATCTCTGCTCCTTTTTTACCTACTTCGTAAGCATCATTTCCTTTTACTTTCAAAGCATCAATATATTCTCCAGAATATTTAGCTTCTTCATCTTTTAGTATTGAATGCCCTAGTGATAAAATTTGTTTTCCAAAATCATTAACATAATATGCTTTTTCTACTTTATATCCAGCTTTTTTAAAAACATTTCCAAGCACATCTCCAAAAGGACCACCTCTTCCATTACCAACAGTTAATGGTCCTGTGGGATTAGCTGAAACAAACTCTACTTGAATCTTTTTTCCTTTTCCAATTTCTAAATTACCAAACTTTTCTTTTTCTTTTAAAACAGTTTTAATTTCTTGTTTGATTATTTTTTCAGAAACAAAAAAATTAATAAATCCAGGACTAACTATTTCTATTTTTTTAAATAATTCGCTCTTTATATTTTTTTTAATATCTAAAGCAACATCCATTGGATTAATTTTCATCTCTTTCCCAATTTCTAAAGCAACACTAACAGCGAAATCGCCGTGAGCTTTATCTTTTGGCTTTAAAACCTGAACAGTAAAATCCTTCTTATGTGTTTTTTTAATTGAATCTTCTACTAGACTCTTTATTTCTTTTCTAATATCCATACTTGACATTAAATTATTAATACGCTTTCATTTTAGCAGAAAATCAAGTAAAATGAAAATATGATAATTGCAGAGAATAAAAAAGCTAAATTTGATTATGAAATACTAGAAACCTTTGAAGCAGGTATAGTTTTAACTGGCCAAGAAGTAAAATCCTTGAGAACAAGAGGAACAAGTATGGCTGGATCTTATATCGTAATAAACAAAAACAACAAGGGCAATTCTGAAGTATTTTGGGTTGGAGCCAATATTCAGCCCTATCAACCATTAAATATAGGCTCTGATTACGATATTCAAAGAGACAGAAAGCTTCTTTTAAATAAAAAGGAGATAAACTACCTTATTGGAAAAACAAACGAAAAGGGCTTGACTTTAGTGCCATTATTGGTTTATACTAAAAAACATCAAATTAAGATATCTTTTGGTCTAGCCAAGGGAAAAAAGAAGGCAGACAAAAGAGAATCTATAAAAAATAAAGATATTGACAGAAAGATTAAAAGAGAATTAAGAACACGGGGGTGATTCGCTTCGACAGAAATTTGAAAATAATAAGGCAGGCCGAGGTCTCAATCCTCGTTAATCCTTGGGAAACTTTGATAAGTGTAGACTTTTCTAAAGAACCCGCATTAGCTTACGCTTAATGCTGTCCTTGACTTTGATTCTCGCTAAATATCAAGGGCACAATATAGCGAGACGAGCATTTATTTCTTGATTCAGGGATAAATGTTGAAAATCAACGAATCCGTGTTATTGTTGTTTCTTCTATCTTAAAGACAATAAACACGTAAAATTAAGATAGAATAAGCTTGTAGAATTATTATTGGATCATTTTTGGACGCGAGCTCATTACTCGCCACCTCCACAAAATAAAATAAATAAACTTGAATAAAACCTTATACAACAATCAAATAAGAGCAGAAGAAGTTAGACTAATTGACACAGAAGGACAACAAGTAGGAGTTTTGCCATTAAGCAAAGCAATAGAAATGGCAAAAGAAAAAGGATTAGACTTAATCCAAGTAACTGAAAAAGTTTCTCCTCCTATATGTAGAATTGGTGATTATGGTAAATATCTTTATCAGCTTCAAAAAAAAGAAAGAAAAATATTAACTGGTAGCAAAAAAAGTGAAGTTAAAACAATTAAATTATCTTTTAATATTTCAGACAATGATCTTTTAACAAGAGTTTCTGCTTCAGAAAAAATCCTTAAAAAAGGAGGAAAAGTAAGGATTGAATTAAGACTTAAAGGAAGAGAAAAACGATTACCAGAAGTAGGAGTTGAAAAAATTAATAAGTTTATAGATAAAATAAAAGAAAAAATCGATATAAAGATAGAAAAAGAATTAAAAAAAGAACCAAAAGGATTATCAATGATTATTTTAAAGAAGTAATATGAAAACAAGAAAATCATTAACAAAAAGATTCAAAATAACAAAAAATGGAAAGGTCATGAGGAGAGCAGTAGGGCAAGACCATCTTTTATCAAAACAATCTTCTAATAAAAGAAGAGGTCTTCGCAAAATGGTAAAGATGTCTGAACCTGAAACAAAGATAATAAGAAAATTACTAGGTAAATAATATGGCAAGAGTCAAAAGAGGGACCATAGCTAACAAAAGAAGAAAAAAAGTTTTAAAACAAGCTAAAGGTTTCAAATGGGGAAGAAAATCTAAATATAAGCTAGCTAAACAAGCTTTGATGAAGGCTTGGTCTTATTCAACAAGAGACAGAAAAGTAAAGAAAAGAGAAAAAAGAAGACTTTGGCAAACTCAACTTTCAGCTTTCTTGAAAGAAAAAGGATTAAGCTACAGCAAATTTATAGCTGGATTAAAGAAAAAAGATATTCAAATCGATAGAAAAATTTTATCAATTCTAGTTAAAGAAAAACCAGAAGCTGTTGATAAAATCATAGAAATGGTAAAATAGCAATCACTGGCTCAGTAGGAACATCTTTGCTGAATTTAATAATATACTCTGAAGCAAAATTAATCATCTCATCTTGGGATGATTTTTTTGTTTTTCTGATTAACACTGTTGGCCCTGAAAAATTACTGGGTTCCAAAACAATATCCCCTCTTTTCCTATACTTAATTAGTTCTTTACATTCTTTTTGGTTTCGAGCAACAACAATAAAAAATGTATCTTTAAAAAACACTCTTCCCAATTTTAATATTTGAATATCGTTCCCATCAAAGTTTTTCTTTCTGTCAAATAACTCTTTTAACTTAAATGAAAAATTAGAATCAGTTAAAATGCATCCTCCTCCAGGCATTGGAATATTTTTAATTTTAAATTCTTTTGCTAATTTTAATTGCTCTTTTCTTCCTTTACCAGAAATACCATAAAAATCTTCACTACCAAACTTTGTTTCTTTTAAAAGCTTGTCTGACAATGGTCTTAATATTAATCCTCTAAGACCTGCTTTTCTTTCTATCAAATCTAGCGCTTGATTGCTTTGGGAAAAAGGTCTTTGCCCTAATACTTCTCCAGTAGCAATAAAATCGTAACCATATTTTTTCATTATTTGTTTTGATTTTTTAAGCATCATTAAATGACAGTCAACACAAGGATTCATTCCAACCCCTCTTCCATACTTTGGAGATTTAATCATTTTTAAATGGTCTTTAGAAATATCAACAACTCTTAATTTTAATCCTGTTTGCTTGATCATTTCTAATGATTTTTTACAATCAAAAAAATAACTAGAAAAACAAAAAGGTATAACGCTAACTCCTTTCTTTTTTAAAATTAAAGCAGACAATAAAGAGTCTAATCCTCCAGAAAATAATAATAATACTTTTGTTTTTTTCATTTTTTTTAACAATTAATAATATTCTTTTTTTCTAGTCCCGCTCTCCTTGCTTGAAAAACTCCAAAACGCATATCTTCTAACTCTTTTGTATTATGTGCGTCACTACCAATTACTAATTTTACTCCCATTTCTTTAGCTTTTCTAGCTAATTGATAATTTAAATCAAATCGATAAGAATTAATCTCTAAAGCAATATTTTTTTCTTTCGCTTTCTTTATAATCTTTTCAATATCAACTTCATAAGAGTCTCTTTTTCCTAAAATCATTCCCGTGGGATGATTTAAAATTTTAACATAAGAATTTTCCATTGCTTTAATTATTCGATTCGTCATTGATTCTCTGTCCATTTTAAAATTAGAATGAACACTAATTGAAACATAATCAAGAGTTTTTAATGTTTTATTGTCAATATCTAATGTTCCATTTTTTAAAATATCTACTTCAGAACCTTGTAAAACTTTAAAATTAATTCCTTGTTTTTTAAGCTCTTCATTAATACTGTTTATTTCTTTTCTTTGCTCTATCAATCTTTTTTCATTTAATCCGTTTTCTATTTTTAAAGATTGTGTATGATCAGTAATTCCTAAAAATTCATAGCCCAAGCTAATTGCTTTTTCTGTCATTTCTTTAATTGAATTTTCTCCTCCGTTCCAATTACTATGACAATGAAAATCTCCCTTAATATTATTTAATTCTATTAATTTAGGTAGTTGATGTTTTTGAGCTAATTCAATTTCTTCTTCACCCTCTCTTAATTCAGGATAAATCCAGTCCATTCCTAATCTTTCATAAATTTCTTCTTCTGTTTCTCCTTTTATTTTTCTATTATTTTTAAACAATCCGTATTCATTAAGTTTTAATCCTTTTCTAATAGCAATTCTTCTCAAAGCAATGTTATGTTCTTTAGAACCAGTAAAATATTGTAATGCTGATCCAAACGAAGACAAAGAAACTAAACGTAAATCCATATCAAGGCCTTGTCTGGTCTTAATAGATGATTTTGTTTCTCCTTTATTTACTATTTTAATCACTTCATCCATTCCCACAAAAGTATTCATTATTTTTTCAACCAAATACTTATCACTTGTATCTCTGATTGCTATAAGAAAATCAATATCTCCTATTGTTTCTTTTCTTCTTCTTGCTGATCCTGCTACAGAAACTTTTTCTACTCCTTTTATTTTTTTAAATATATTTTCTATTCTATAAACATCATCTAAAACATTTCTTAACAAAAATCTGCCTTTTGATTTTTTAAGAAATTTAATTGCTTCAGTAATATTTGCTTCCATTTTCTCGCCAAAACCAAACAAAGAAGCAATTTTATGCTCTTCAATAGCTCTTTCTAAGTCTTTAATAGTTTTAATTCCTAATTCTTTATAAAGCCTTTTAATTCTTTTTCCTCCTAACCCCTCTATCTTTGTTAACTCATCAACATCAACTGGTGTTATTTTTTTCAACTCTTCTATATATTTAATTTTTCCTGTTTTTAAATATTCTTCAATTTTTAAAGCAATGCTTTCTCCGACCGCAGGAATTTCTTTTAAACCCTTTATTCCTCTTTCTTTGTATATCTTGGAAATATCCTCTTCTAAATTATCAATAGCAACAGCAGCTTGTTGATAAGCCTGTGGTTTAAATGGAATTTCTCCAAGCTCTAAAAATTCTCCAATCTCAAATAAAATTTGAGCTATTTCTTGATTTTTCATCTTTTGTTGTCACCAATAATATCTTTAATATTAGCATGAGATTGTGTTCTTTTTCGTCCATTAAAAAAATCCATAATATTAGCATGTATTCCTCTTGCAGAAACTTGCATTTCTTTTCTTAAAAGAAAAATAATTAAAACACCCATTAATCCTAATGTTCCGGCCACGATAAAAGAACCTATAAAGCCAAAATTTAAAACCATGTACCCACTAAAAATTCCGGCTACACCTGTTCCAAATCCAAGCAAAGAATCGTCCAAGCTCCACTCTGAAGCTTCTTTTCCTTTATCAATATTTTTAGTAAAAATTGCTCTCCACCCAGAAATTGCCATTGCCATTCCCACAGCATAAAAAAATTGTAGTAAGTAAATATGCCACGGATACATTGCAAAAACAAAACCAAAAGGAACAATAGAGGCAATAAAAAATCCTGAAATTAAAAATAAAAAATCATCTTTTTCTCCAGCATATTTATCAAGCAGTGTCCCAATAGGAAACGCTAATAAAGCTTTAACTATCCAATATATAGCCGAAGCAATACCAACAACTAGGACGGTTCCCCCTTGAATCTTATCAATTATAAAAATTGGGAATATTGGCGTAATTAGTCCCCACCCAGTAAAAAATGCTATGTCAGACAATATTAAATATTTAATTATCTTGTTTATTTTCATAATTATTATTCATTAAATTAAATCCCATTTTAATAATATACACTAAACCAAAAGAAGATAAAATTATTTCTGCTGCTCTAATTATTAAAGTAAACGCTGCTGCCATTGAACCAGGTAATCCAATCCCTCGAAAAGCAGCTATTTGTATTGCTTCATGGGTTCCTAAAGAAGTTGGAATAGGAATCATTGATGATAAATAAGAAAACCCTAAAATTGAAAAAGAATGTAAAAATCCAATATTTTGCCCTAAGAAAAATATTAATATCCATACCCTTATTTGCATAACAAAAGCTCTCACCAAAGACAAGGCCAGTCCCTTTTTTAAGGCTTTTGATTTTAGATCAAAAAATTCAAAAACCTTGTTCTCTACCTCAAGCAATCCATTTTCCTGACCTTCTTTATATTTTTTAACAATTAAATGAACAATACTTCTTTTTCTTAAAGCTGTTGTGTAAAAAAATACGACTGCGAATAAAAAGAAAAGAAAAGCTATTCCGAAAATAACAACTATTTTTTTAGGAAAATAAGAAAGCTTAAAAACAAACAAAAACAATCCTATAAAAACAACCAATAAATTTCCTGTCCATTCTAAAACTCTTTCAATGATCACAGACGGCGACGTCCTTTTCCAGCTCAAACCTCTTTCTTTTGTTAATCCATACATTCGAAAAAATTCACCAGCCAAAAGAATTGAGGGAAAAAGATACATTATTGAATAACCACCAAGATATATCTTATATAATTTAAAAAAAGACATATCAATGCCTTGGCTAGCTAATATTTCTTTCCACCTTAAATTACCTAATAAAGAAATAATTAATGTTAAAAATAAAATAATTGTTGCTTGCCAAAAAGTAAAAACACTAAAAGCCTTTCCTATTTCATCCCATCCGATTAATCTTCCCATCAAAAAAAACGCAACAATTCCAATTAAAAAAGATATTATAATAAGAATTAATGGTTTATTCATTAATTAAATTGTAATACAAAAAACCTAAGCCTGCAAGCTATTTTAGTTTATTTTCAAAAAAACTAACAACATCTGCTTTAATGTTTTCCCAGTAATAACGGTGTCCTGGTGCTTCCATTGCTTCAGCATAAGATATTTTTTTATTTAAAATTATTGAATAGGTCCACTTAAATGGTGCCTTTATAAAAGAAGATATAATTTCTTTTTTATTTCCTGCTGTTAAAACATCATTCCCATTGTTGTCTAAAAATAAAACATTATCATTAATATTTTTATCTGACCAAAAAGGAGCCCCTAATTCTATTGCCAAAACATTATTTCCTGTATCTTTTAAATCATCCATTATTGAAGCAACAAATGCTGCTCCATTAGAAAGTCCTGTCATTATAATTTTATCTTCAGGGTTTTGTTTTAAAAATTCTTTTATTTGCTCGGCCATATCTTTGGACTGCTTAGGAAAACCAAAAACCATTTCTTTTAAGTGTCCTATTTTTCCTATTACTGTTTCTCTGGTTCTATAATATGGAATAATTGAAACATTATAATTCATGCTTTCAACAACTTCTTCTAAATTATCAATAATTGGTTTTAAATCATAAGCATGATCAAAATCAACTGTTCCAAATCCTCCTGAATTAAAAATTATAATCACATCGCTTGCTTCTCCTGCTTTTTTTAATTCATCAGCAAAAATAGCACTATTATTTTTTAAAAATACAGAATCAAACCAAACAAAAGAAAAAATCATTAAAATAATTAATAAACAAACAATATGTTTTTTATTAAGCTTCTTCATAATTTATTTTAATAATTCTGTAGCTATTATCCTGTCCTACAGAAACAGTGTCTCCTACTTTTTTTCCAATTAAAGCTATTCCAATTGGAGATTCATTGCTAATTTTTCCTTCAAAGGGATTAGCCTCTAGAGTGCCAACTATTTTAAATTCGTTTTCCAAAGAAGAATTATCCTTAAAAATAACTTTTGCTCCAAGATTTATTTTGTCCTTTTCTTTTGGTGTTTTAATTATTATATGATTTTTAAGAATATTTTCCAAGTCCTCTATTCTTGAATCAATTTCTTCTAGGCTATCTTGAAAAAAAGCAAAATCAGGATTAATATCTTCTCCCTCAAAAAGAGAAGGAGAACCAGCAGAAAATTCCTCTTTTTTTAATTTTTTAAGGTTTTCCAGTTCAGTCTCAATTTCTTTTAATTTTTCCTTGGTAACATAATATGCCTGCATATTCATAAGAATTTTTACAATAAACCCTCTTTGTTTTAAAAGAGGGTTTAATAGTATAAGATTCTATTATTGTTTATGTTTTTATGCCCTCTTTCTTGTTGTCATAAAGACGTTAAACCATGCCAATGTTTTTTTAGCAGAAATAATGGTATAAATTGTCTTTACGTTAGAGTTCATAATTTATAAGACTATATTATAAAAATAATACATATTTGTCAATACAGAATTGACCAAATCTTGTTTCTCTAATAAAATGATTTTATATGAAAATATTCAAAATATTATTAGTCTTATTGGCCATCATAGCTATTCCTTTTTTGTTTTCTTATCAAAAACCCTCTACTTTCCAAGAAAAAATAATTATTATTGAAAAAGGAGAAACAGCTTTTAATATCGCCTCTAAATTAAAAAACCAAGAAATTATTAACAGTTCTTATTCTTTTCTTGTAACTGCTTTTTTAAACAATAATCTTAAAAACCTTCAAGCAGGAGAATACTCTCTTAATTCAAACATGAACAACAATGAAATCATTGAAATTCTCTCAAAAGGGAAAACTATAAAAAATCGCATAACAATTCCCGAGGGTTGGAACAATAAAGAAATAGCAGAATACTTAGAAGAAAAAAGCTTATTTAAAAAACAAGATGTTCTTGATTTAATTAATTCTAATACTTTAAAAATTGAGGAAGATAACCCTCCTACCCTAGAAGGATATCTTTTTCCTGATACGTATTTACTTGAAAAAAATGAAACTTTAGAAAACACTATTAAAATAATTTTAGAAAATTTTAATAAAAAATTAACTTCGGAATTAAAAGAAGATATTAAAAAACAAAATAAAACAATTTTTGAAATAATAACAATGGCTTCTTTAATTGAAAAAGAAGTAATAAACTACGAAGATAAACAAATAGTTTCAGGAATTTTATGGAAAAGAATAGAAGCTAAAATGCCTCTTCAGGTCGATGCTAGTATTATGTATATTTTAAGTGAAAAAAAACAAAACATCTCAATAAAAGATACAAAAATAGATTCTCCATACAATACATATAAATACAGGGGCTTACCAAAGGGACCAATATGCAATCCTGGCATTGAAAGCATTAAAGCTGCAATTTATCCAATTAAAACAAACTATTGGTACTATCTTTCAAAACCAACAAAAGAAACTGTTTTTTCTAAAACATTAGAAGAACACAATATTAATAAAAACAAATATTTAAAATAATAGTTTTTGAGAAATCTTTCTAGGATTTTGTTTCTCAGAAAAAATACTTACCTTTCCAAATTCTCCATCATAACCTGGGGCAATATTAAGCTCACCACTTCTTACCCTTCTTATTGCTTCTTTAATATTTTTATCATCAACCTCATCTAAAGAAATATTTAAAAGAATATTAAATTCTGACTTAAAGGAATTAATTAATTTGTCGTATTCTTTTTTAACTGCCTTACTCGTTACACCAATTCCTAAACATTCTGAAATAATCTCTTTTAATGGAACTATTTTTTTAAAAGGAATTATTTCTTTTGAATTAATTCCATTATTTAATCTCTCAACCCTATTTAAAACTCCTATTGTTAGGGGTTTTCCACAAACAGGACATAATTCATTATATTTTTTAGATTCTTCTGGATTAAGACTTATTCCACAAGCTCTATGACCATCATAATGATATTTGCCTTCTTCTGGATAAAATTCTATTGTATAAAGAAATTGCTTTGGATCTTTAGACTTAATTGCATTAATTATTGAAGAGTAATTTAAGTCTGTATCAAAAACATTTGCTTCTCTACCAATCTTTTCTCCGCTATGAGCATCGCTATTAGAAATTATTGTTAATCTTCTACCGTCAGGAATTTTTAATATCATAGAAGGATCAGCAGACAATCCACTCTCTAAGGCATAAATATGTTTTGATTGCTCTTCAAAGCATTCTTCAACAGAATCAAAACCAGACTTAGAACCAAAAATAGAAAACCACGGGGTCAAACAATGAGCTGGAACAAAAAAACAATCACTAGAAACATCCATTATTATTTTTAATAATTCCTTAACATCTATACCTAATATTGGTCTTCCGTCAGAACGAATATTGCCAATATTACCTAATCTTTTATTAATCTCCTCTACTATTTCAATTGAAGGAGCAAAAACAACAACATGTATTTTTCTTACTTTATTGTTTTTGGTATAAATACAACTAATTTCAGAAGTTAAAATAAACTTTAGACTCGGATCTCCTTTAAAACAAAAAAGGCCAGTTCCGCATGGTTCTAATTTTTCTTTTATTTCTTTAATCCACAAATAATGAGTAAAATCTCCTGTTCCTATAACGTCAACGCCTTTAATTTTTGCCCAATAAGCAATATTTTCTAAGTTTGTATTTTTACTAGTAGCTCTAGAATATTTAGAATGAATATGAAAATCAGCTATAAATTTCATGATTTAAAAACTAAATAATCTTCTCTGGCTTTATCTTTTAATTTTAATCCAATAGATTGTCCTTTTTTTGCTTTTTTAATCTTCTTTCCGTCTATTTCTATTGAAGAAACTTTTTGTTTAAACCTTTCTTCTTTTTTAGTTTTAATTATAATTTCATCTCCAACAGACAATCCATCTGACAATTTAATTACTCCTACTTTTATTTTTCCAAAATAATGAGTAATTTTTCCAATTCTTTTTTCTTTTTTAGGTTTAACTATTTTCTTTTTAACAATAACTTTTTTCATATTATTTCTTAATTATATGTGAATTGCTTTTTTTCTTTTTATCAACTATTTCAATCAACCTATCAACTAAAATATCTGGATCACTTTCAAATACTATTGTTTTTGAAAGCCTACTATAAACTCCTGCTACTAACCCTCTTATTCTATCAGCAGTTCCTCCTGTTCCCTCTAAAACGCCTACTGGTTTTTTTGATTCAATGGCTGTAGCAAACTCATGCAAAGTTCCGATTCTCCCACAAACAATAATAACAGCATCAGCTGATTTAGTCATTAAAACATCTCTACCCGTATAATCTCCCCCTGTATAAATCATTATATCAAAAACATCTATTGGTAACCTATATGTCTTTAAATGCTCTTTTTCACTAGATGCTGGAGAAAAACCTATATTGAACCCTCCTGCTTCATTACACCCCAAAGCAGCGTAATATGGAACCCCACAAGTAGCTCCAGTAACCAAGGTATGCCCTCTTTTGGCTACTTCTATGCCTAATTCTTTTGATATTTCTTTTATGTTTGGACAGCACGGCTTTAAAACTGCTGCCCCAGAAACAACTATATTATATTTTTTATTCATGTTTTTCACAAATTATATAAAAATTAATATACGGCCTTTGTCCTACTATTATCTCTCCTTTTTCAATAATTTTCAATCCTACTTCTTTAACTAAATTTTCTAATTCATATAAATCAAATATGTGAAAATAACAATCATCTGCTCCATACCAAGAAAGAAAAATATCGTTTTGATCAAGTTTTTCATTTTTAATTCCCTTGCTTTCTTTTTCTTTTAAATTCCAAACTGTTAAGATTAATAATCCTTTATTTTTCAAAACTCTATTTATTTCTTTTAAAAAATCTTTCCTTAATTTTTCCGAAGGAATATGATGTAAAACAGCGATAGAATAAATCTTGTCAAAAAAATTATCTTCAAATAAAATTTCTAATCCTGTTCCAACAGAAAATCTTGCTTGAGGATATTTATCTTTAGCAATCTTAATTAAATTAGAAGACAAATCAATTCCATAATAATCAGCTTCTTTTTTTTCAAATAAAGGATAAAATCTTCCATTAGCACAGCCCAAATCAAGAACCTTGTCGTTCTTATCAACTCTATCAAAAAGAAATTCCATCTCTCTCCATTCTTTACTTCTTACTTGCGAATACTTCAAAGCAATGTTATTGTAATCTTTCTTTGTTTTGTCTAATATATATTTAGCATAATCATTATCCATATGAACCAAAAAGAATTAATAATTAAAAAACTTATTGAAATAAAGGCCAAAACACCCAATGACCTGTCTTTTTCTAAAAGAATGGTTGGTGGTTCTTATCCCACTAACATTGACCTATTAAAAGCATATCACACCTTAGTTAAGAAAAAAAGCATTAAAGAAAATAAAAATATAGAAAATCTTTTAAAAACAAGACCTGTAAGATCTTTGTCTGGGGTAATAAATGTTTCTGTTTTAACCAAACCTTATGAGTGCCCAGGTAAATGTATTTTTTGCCCAAAAGAAATAAATATTCCTAAAAGCTATTTATCGGGTGAGCCAGCCGTAGAAAGAGCTAAAAGATTAAATTTTGACCCATATATTCAGGTTAAAAAAAGAATTGAAGTTTTAGAAATGTCAGGTCATGCTTCTCAAAAAATAGATTTAAGACTTATTGGTGGGACTTGGTCATATTATGATACTAAGTACAAAATATGGTTTGTTAAAAAGTGTTTTGATGCTTGCAACAATAGTAGAAATAAAAATGATGATGACTTATCAATTAAAGAGCTTTGGCAAGAACTAGAAAAAGCTCAAAAGAAAAATGAAAAATCTAAACATCGCATAGTAGGTATGTCTTTTGAAACAAGACCTGATTTTATTGATATAAAGGAAATCTTAGAAATGAAAAAATTAGGAGCTACAAAAATAGAATTAGGAGTTCAAACAATATATGACGATATATTAAAATTAAACAAAAGAGGTCATTATATAAAAGAAACTATTAACTCAACAGAATTATTAAAAAATGCTGGTTTTAAAGTAGCTTATCAGTTAATGTTAAATCTTCCTGGATCAACCCCTCAAAAAGATATTAAAATGTTTAAAGAAGTGTTTAAAAATGAAAATTTTAAACCAGATTATCTTAAAATATATCCTTGTGCTTTAGTTAAAGAAGCTCCAATATACAAACTCTATCTTCAAAAAAAATATAAACCTTATTCAAAAAAAATATTAATAAAAACAATAAAAGAAATAAAAAAAATAATCCCTAGATATGTAAGAATTGAAAGGATTATTAGAGACATTCCTGCTAATTTAATTGTTGAGGGAGGAGCAAAAATGTCTAATTTGAGACAAATCATAGAAAAAGACATGGCTCAAGAAAACTGGCAATGTCAATGTATTAGGTGCAGGGAAATAAAAGACTTAAAACAAAATAAAAAACTTTATCTTTTTAGAGAAAATTATAAAGCATCCAAAGGAAATGAAATATTTCTTTCTTTTGAAGATAAAGAAAGAAAAAATATTTATTCATTGTTAAGACTAAGAATAAATTCTAAAAATGTTATTCCTGTGTTAAAAAACTCTACTGTTGTTAGAGAACTTCATACTTATGGTCAAGCTGTTTTATTAAAAGATTCTTCTGTCCAACATAAAGGATTAGGTAAAAAACTTCTCAAAGAAGCAGAAAAAATAACAAAGGAAGAATATAATATAAATAAAATTTCTGTTATTTCTGGTGTAGGAGTAAGAAAATATTATAAAAAACTAGGATACAAATTAAAAGAAGGATACATGATTAAAAACTTAATAACCACTTATAAACAGGCTTAAATTGAATTTTTCTCTTGCCCAATTGCAATTCTCCGTCTTGATCATTGGTTAATATTATTAAATTTTCCACCTTTTTTATTTTCTTTAATGCTTCCTTGAAACCGTTCAGCTCCCTATTTTTATTGTCTTCATTTAAGTCCCAAACAACCTGAATCAAGTCTACATATCCATTACTTTTCTTAACAACAAAATCAACTTCGCTAACATTATTTTTAAAATAATAAATATCGCTCTCTTTTCTTTTTAATTCTAAAAATACACAATTTTCCAAAACCCTGCCCCTGTCTTCAGAAAATTTAAATGCCACATTATTGCTTAATCCAGTATCCAAAGAATATATTTTCTTTTGAGACTTTTGTTGTTCTTTTAAAGAATAAGAAAATTTTGGTATATCAAAAATAATAAAGCTTTCTTTAAAATACTTAAGATAATTAACTGTTTTTTGATAAGAAATATCATATGCTTTTTTCAAAGAAGCAATTGATATAATTTTTGCACTATTACTCAGAAGGAAAAAAGCCATCTTTTCTAAAACTTCTCTATCTTTTATGTTGTGCCTAGCAATAATATCTTTTTCTACAACATCATTAAAATATTGCTTCAATAATTCTTTATTCTCTGTTATTACTATTTCTGGAAAACCCCCAATATTAAGATAATTATTAAAAAACTTAATAATTTTTTCTTTATTAAGAACAAAGTCTTTTTGCTTTTCAAATAAAATATTTTTAAACTCTAAATACTCTTTAAAAGAAAAAGGTAAAAGCTTATAAGAAAAATGCCTGCCAGAAAGAAGTGTTGCCAATTCCCCGCTTAACATCTTAGAGGAAGAACCAGTAATAAATATTTTATAATCTGTTCCATCTCTAAATTTTCTAATCACTGATTCCCAATTTTTAATATTTTGTATTTCATCAAAAAATAAATAATGCAAAGAAGAATTGAAATGATTTTTATATGTTTCTGTTAATTCTTCTATTATTGATGAATTTCTATTCTTTACAAAAAATGGATCTTCAAAGTTTATATAAAGCCAATTATTATTTTTTAATTCTTTTATTATTAATTTTAAAACTGATGACTTTCCAACTCTACGCGCTCCCAATATATCAATAACCTCCTTATCTTTAAGGTTTATTTTTTCGACTAAGTTTCTTTTAAAAAGATTATTCCTTAAGGCAGATTCCTGCCAAAAATTAATAACCTTAATTAATTGTTCTGTTTTGTCCATATATTTTAGTTAATTACACTTTACTACTTTTCATATTTTTAGTCAAGTGAACATTACTAAAAAATATTTACCTTTTAATCCTAATTAATCCACTAAAAGAAACAATTTCAATTCCTTGTTTTTCTAATTCGTCTAAAAATAAATTCATACCAATAGAGTCAGATGAAATATGTCCTGCAATAACAACGTTAAGGTTAGCAGCTTCTGCTTCTTTTTTGTGCTCTTCTGACATATGCATCCCAATAATAGTTCCTATTCCTGCTTGAGCCATTTTTTCATACAATTTAGAAGATCCGCTTGTTCCCCCGGTTATTTCTGTTAAAACAATTTTGCCACATCTGCTCTCTGGGTTTCCTGTAAAAATAGTTGGCCCAACCCCAATTCTTCCAGCTTCTTTATATTCTGGAATTTCTTTTAATAAATTTATTAAATCTTCAACTCTTTCTGGAGTTCTTTTTTCTATTAAATCTTTTAAATATTTTGCTACTAAATTATCGCAAGGTGTATGCAAGTTAATAAGATTAAGATTTAATAATTTAGAAGCATCAATTACTTTATTATGATTGGAAGCATTCACCCCTCTCGCAACCTCATTAATTCTTACATGCATTAATTTTTCTGCAATGTTTATAGGTACACCATAATAATTTAAAACATCGCTTTGTAAATTCATCACATCTGCTAGATTAGACAATGCTCTTCCAATTGGATGGTGACCAATAACCAAATCTACTCCAATCTGTTTAGCTAATAATAACTCTCCTGTATCAATATCGATTCCAGCAATAATTTTCTTAATTTCCCCATCTTCACTAATATTATGAATTCTTGAATCTAAAAAAGGATTTTCCAATGATTCTAAATCAAATTCTTTTTTAGCATTTTCGCTTAAAGAATCATATTTTATCTTCTTCCTTAAAAGCATTTTAGAAATACCTTCTTGTCCTCTAAAATCAGCATTAATTCCCATTTTTATACCTAAATCAAATATTTCTTTTGTTTTCATATAATTTATAAAATAAATTCTTGATAATTATCTTTATTAATTTCTTTAAACTCTGAGCTTTCGTATTCTTCTATAAACTCTCTTGCTCCTCCAATTTTACCCTTACTCCATTTTATTTCAAAGGCATAAAGTTTTCCTCCTTTTTCTTCAATATAATCAATTTCTTTTTTTTCACTGGTTCTCCAAAAATAAATATTGCAATCTTTCTTATGATTATTATTTAACTTAACTCTTTCGCTTATTATGAAATTTTCCCACATTTCACCCTTATCATTTCTCAAGTCTAGTGGATTAAAATTATTAATTAAAGCATTTCTAATACCCAAATCAAAGAAATATATTTTTCTTAGCTTTTTAATCTCTTTTCTTATATTCCTACTAAAAGGCTTTAAATCAAAAATAATAAAAGCTTTTTTTAATATTTCCACATAACTACTTACCGTTTTCTTATCTATGTTTAAGGTATTAGAAATTTCATTATATGAAACCTCATTTCCTATTTGAAGAGCTAAGACTTGAAGTAATTTTTCTAAAATTTCGGGATTCTTTATATTCTGATATTGAAGAACGTCCTTATACAAATAACTCTTAGCTGTATTTTTAATAGTTTCTTCTTGTTCTTCTTTTGATTTTAATGCTACCTCGGGATACATCCCAAAAATCATTCTGTTTTCTAAAAGCCTGTCTATTTTTAATTTATCTTTTTCTAAATTTAATTCTTCTAAAGAAAAAGGATAAACATAAAATTCATATTTTCTTCCAGTCAAAGGTTCCCCTGTTTGATTTGCTAAATCAAAAGAAGAAGAACCTGTTGCGACTACCTGAATATCCTTAAAATTATCTACAATAAGCTTTAAAGTAATTCCTATGTCCTTTACTCTTTGTGCTTCATCAATAATAACAAGCTTTTTATTGCCTATTATTTTTTTAAGATAATCAGATGTAGCGTTTTCAAAATCCTTACGAATATCAGACTCATCGAAATTATAATAAACAGCAATATCAGAATTTTTCTCTTGTATTTGCTTAACAATAGTTGTTTTTCCTGTTTGTCTTGCACCATACAAAATAATGACTTTTCCTTTAAAAAGCTTGTCTTCTATTTGCTTTTGAATTGTTCTTTGTATTAAATTATCCATATTTTATATATTTAGGGGATTCTATTCCCCTAATTATATATGATTTAGGGGAATAGGTCAAGTTTTTTCCCTAAAAAATACGCATCACCATGCTTGGCATAAGAAAACCACATATTGGTATTGATTCTCCCTCCCCCCATGGTTTTACTTTTTATCTTCCTCAACAATCTTTTAACACTACTCTTTCTTAATAAAACATATTGTTTAAACACAATGTATCCTAAAAAATCTATTCCCAAAGACAATGGAAAAACATTGGCTTTTTTAGGATTAAATTTTAATTGAAGATTCTTTTCTAAAAATATCTTAATTTCATTTTTAAGAATATGTATTATTTGTTTTTCTTTTCCTAAAATTAAAAAATCATCCATATAACGGATGAATTTTTTCTGCCGTAGATCATGTTTAACAAATTGATCTAATTCATTTAAATAGATATTGGC
>JAQUWR010000030.1 GCA_028692745.1 Minisyncoccota bacterium | reverse complement strand
GGTTAACCCATAAGGAGCTAATACTTCTGAAGCATATTTGTTTTGAAACTTAATAACAGCAGCTTTTGTAGCAGGTCCAAAGTATGTGGTCTCATTTCCAGGAGAACCAGCACCTGTTGTTGCTACTTGAGTAGCTGCGTCAGAATTTAATAATATCTGTAAATATTTTACATCGTTTCCAGTAGAAGTCTGCTTTAAGTTTGTAGTAAATTGGAAACCAGCTGGAATACCAGTGATTGTTCCTGTTCCAGTTGTTGGGGTTGGTGTACTAGATCCACCTAATAGACCTTGAATCAAGGCTACTAGCTCTTCATTAGTACATTCGCTTGGATGTTGTAAATCACAAGCAGCAATAACTGGAGTTACTGCAACTACTAAAGCAAAGAATACACCGGCAACGATACCTAATTTTTTTGTACTCATTGTATAATTTGAATTCGATTATTTCTTTATTATTTGAGAGATTTAATGGTGAGGTGTTTATTAAAAATCTTTGGATAAAGAAATAATCTTTTTTTGCTTTATTTTAATATTATTTTTTATGGCTGCCTGCCGACCTAATTTCATCGACTGCCCTAATTGTCTTGTCACTCTTCTCTAGTATAACCAGAGAAGAATGACGAGTAAGGCAATCGACTTTAATTAAGGAAACCTCTATCAACAATCCTTATCGTGTCTTGAGGTTCAACCTCAAAATTAAAAAATTAATTCTGAAGTTGAACCTGACATATAGGATTGCGTCTAATTATTTGGTTGTATTTCGTAAATCATTTCTAGGGCTTCTGAATATTTTTCTTCTGCAAATAAATCTTTTACTTGATTAAATATCTTTAATTGTTCTTCGCTTAAACTTTCTTGTCTTAATTCAATTTCTTTAATTTCGTTTTCAACAAAAAACTTATAAAGCGCCTGATATTCTTTATCTGTATCCATTATAGCAGCATTTGTCTTTTTTTCAATAGCTGTGATCTGATTAACAATTTGACCTACTAATTCAGCTTTTTGAGGTTCTGGAACATTAGCTAAGTCTTTGGTTGCTTTAGTTAAAGCTTGTTTTGTTTCTTTAATACCAGCAGCTAGTTTATACCCCTGATTTTCGCTTTGTTCTGTAATTCTGTCAAGTTCTCCTAATTTAACTTGAACCTGCTCTAATTGAGCCACTGACTTATCTTGCTGTAAAGAATACTTTATTGTTTCCCCTATTTTCTTAAAAGTATATAATTTTTCACCTGGTAAAGCATTTTGAGCAAAGATAAAAGGAGCAACAAATAATACCATTAAAACAGAGGCAAAAGCAGGAACTAGTTTTGATTGTTTTAAATAATTAAACAAGGAAAATGATTGTTTTTCAAAGTCTTGAGATAAAATGTTTGATTTAGCTAAAACAACCCAATTAGCATCTGGTTTATTGGCTTTAAGTGATTCTAGTTTTTTTATTAAAGTAAATTCATCCATAGTTTGTTATACTGATGACGTAAAAACAGGGTTTTTATTACACTTTATGCTTCTAGTATTTTTTTAAGGTGTTTCATTCCCCTATGTATTATTACTCTAGCATTATTAGGTGACTTACCTAAAGATTTAGCTACTTCAGTAATTGGCTCTCCTTCAACATAATACATAAATACTGCTTGACGATGTTCATCATTTAATTGAGACATTGCATTTTTAATTATTCTCATATCATCAGCAATCATTGCTTTTTTTTCTATGTCCTGGTTCTGATCTTTGACCATATAGGCCATGTTGTCCAGGTTAGTTGGAGCTTTGTCCTTATTCCTATAATGGTCAACCAAAAGATTTCTAGCAGTTTTAAACAAAAAACCAGAAGGATTTTTAATTTCAATGTCTAGGTATATTTGTTTCCATAATTTAGTAAATACTTCTGAGGTAATATCTTTGGCAATATCCTCTGTTCCAACCTTAAAGTAAACAAAGCGATAGACTCTGTCTATGTGTTGATCATATATTTGAGAAAAAAATTGTTCTTTATATTCGTAAGCTTGCATTTATATTGTCTTTATTTTTGTCCACATTTTTGTCCACTTGTCCACATTATGTCCACATTGACCGCTATATTTTACTATTCTGTCCGCATTGGCCATGTTATGTCCGCATTGTGTCCGTGTTCAGTTATATTCATTTATTTCATAAAAAGTTGATTTTCCTCCTCCTGTAGAATTTATAATGTTTTTTTCTCTTAATTCTTTTAATTCTCTTCTTACTGATCTAGGGCTTAATTGAGGAAAATATGTATTAATTTCAAAAGGTCTTAATTGTCCTTTGTTTTGAAGAACTTCTAAGAGCTTTAGTTGAATATCTGATAATTTTTCATACTCAATACTCTTATTACTTATTTCAAACTTTTCTGGCTCTTTTTTAGGTTGTTTTTCCACAGCTGGTTTCTTAGAAACTGATTCTTTTTTAATAGATATTTTTTCTTTTAAAAACTCCCCTACTTTAGCATATTCTCTTTCTAAAATTTCAAAGTTCTTTTCATTGATCCAATTTTGTTTTCTAGAAACTTTAAAACAGGTTTCTATAATTTTAATACTAGCCAAAGAATCTTCTTTGTTTTTAGGATTAAAGTCTTTGAGAAATAAAACTGAGAAAAACAAAATATTCAAGGCCTCTTTTCTAATAGCCATCTTAAGAGGTTCTCTTGGCGGAAAAAGGTCAGT
>JAQUWR010000029.1 GCA_028692745.1 Minisyncoccota bacterium | reverse complement strand
CTCCTTCTTTGAGAAGCTTTTCCATGTATTTTAATGATTTTTTATCAAATTCATCAAGTGCTTCTTTCTTCTCGTAGATCCCCTCTATTTTGTTGTTTATCTCAATCATTTTATCATAATCTCTTTCTGTCTTATCGTTCTTAGAGTCCAATTGATTATATTGGTCAACTAATTCTAATGCCTTAATATCCCACTCATTTAATGATTGTTCTTGTTGTTCGTTATTTTCCACTACATTTAATTCTGCCTCAATAGTCATATATTAATATTTATCTGGATTAAGAATAACATCTTCTAATAAGTTTGACAATTTTTCAAAAAAAGATAACTTCTTATTTCCTCCCTTAGAAGAACCAATATCTGCCATACTTAAACCAAAATCATAACCATATTCTTCTTGTAGTTTCCTTAACTCATCTTCATCATCTGATTCTCCCAACCAAATAAGACCAATTTTTATATTCTTTTTAACTCTTTCCTCTTTGCTTTCTTTTAATAACTCTTTTAATTCTTCTTGAACATCACCATTAGGGGCTCCATCAGAAAAAGTTAAAATGAAATTACCATTTTCTCCACAATCTTCTTTAATTTTTTCAAGTGCTTCAATTGTTCCCTTGTATGTATTTGTTCCTCCATTTGCCATTTTTGTCATATTAGACAAATTATCTTGAACGTTTTTAGAAAACCTTTCTTTAGCATCTTTAAATACAAAAGTGTCTTCATTAAATCCTGAAATTCCCTGATGAATTGTTGAATTATCAGAATTAAAGTTTTCTATCCTATCAATGGCCTCAGCTGCAATAATAAAAGCCTTACTTGTTTCTTCTATCTTTGATCCCTCCATTGAACCAGAAAGATCTATTAGGTGCCAAAAACGGTAATCTTTTTTCTCTGGCAACTCAGATTTAATCCACATTTTATTCCTCTGATTAAAATCATTATCAGCTTGCATTGCCCTAGACATGTCTACACTTGTTCCTTGTGAGTAACCAGTCTCGTCTCCACCGTAATCATCTGGTTTAAAGATCTTTTTTAATCTTTGGTATAAATTTTCAATTTGATCAGAAACTTCTAGTCGCTGCTTTTCATAGGGATTCATACTTTCCATTCTAATCTTTTTAAGACTTTCTGATATTGAGCTAAATTCTTTTCGTGTTCTAGAATTGGTTTGTTTTTTGCTATTTTCTTCTTTTAATTTTTTATTCAAATCTTCATGACTAGGAATGGTATCTTCGTTAAGCTTTCCCTCCATTTCCTTATTAACATCATCTTCTAACTTACCTAATTTCTCTTTTGCCTTTTCACGTAGCTCTTTTTTCTTTTCGTCAGGAAGATTGTTAAAAATCTCTTCTATTCTATCTCTATTTTCTTTTGAGAGATTATCAATTGGAATTGGATTGTCTTTTGACTCACCACTTAAAGCATCTGTTATATTTTTATTTTCTTCTTCTAATCCTTTCCCTCTTTTTTCTTCTGCTTTTTTTTCTCCTTTTTTATTTTCAATTTCTTTTTCAATATCTTCCTTTTCTTTACCAGTAGTATTTTTTACTTTTTCTTCCAATTCTTTTATCTCCTCTTCTAATTCTTTTTGTTTTTTCTTTGTATCTTCTAGTTCTTCCTCATTTTTATCAAGTTTCTCTTTTATCTCTTTTGAAAAAGTATCGATTTGCTTTTCAATTTCTTTCTTTAAGTCTTCGGGTAATCTAGTATTTGAATTACCACCCTTTAATCCCCCTCTTTCACTCGAAAAACCACCATCAACGCCTTGATCTTCTTGTGATTGATTATTATCTTTAGATTCTTTTTGTTCTTTCATTAAATCATCGAGCATTTGTCTTTGCTCTTCGGTATGCATATCCATTTCCACCAACTTCTTCAGTTCTGGCCAAATATACTTTGTATTATTATCAAATCTTTTTTTAGATAATTTAATAATTTCACTCCTCTCATTTTTCTTTAAAGGGTTTGGCATGTAATCAATGCTTTCTCTAGCGATATCAATTGTTCTATTCAAACTTTTCTCTACTGCTGGATCCAAATTATCACTAAATCTTTTTTGATGCCAATCACGAATTATTTCTGAACCATATTGGAGATAACGAGGCCAATAACCATTTTTAATATAAAACTCTTGAGCTTCTTTTGATGAACCCAAAACAACGTTATCCTTCTCAAGGATTTTGTCATATATTTCTTCTGAATAACTTCCAATTCTAGGAAAACGCTTACTTAGCCAATTATTCACTGTTGGATCTTCTATAACATTTTGAAGATAACCAAATCCAACCTGAGAATAATAATCTTGAATTTGTTTATTAGAAAAACCCATTTCTTTTGGTCCGCTAGTAATTGCCCTATGTGATCCTTCATGAGCAGCTATAAATTTTGCATCATTAATATTTTTTTCAATCTGTAAAGGATCAAAAGTAATGGAATTTTGCTCTGGATTAAAAAAACTACCACCACCCGGTTGTCCAATCATTATTCTTGTTTCTGAATCTTCACCCACTTGGCAAGCAATTTCTTTCAGCTCTTGCAAATCTTCTGGAAAAACTTCTTTATTTTCAATTTGTTCTTCTGGCTTTTTTTCAAATTTCATATGATTATAGTTTGTGTTTATTCTTAATTAAATATCCACATTATAAACTTCTGTTTGAGATACCATCACCAAATAAAGTTTACCTTATACTCTTCTTGAATTATAACTCGCCTAATTCTCTTATAGCTTTCTTTTTCCTTATTTCCCTCCAAACAAATGTTGTATCATCACCAGCTAATCCTAGAGCAATATATCCTTT
>JAQUWR010000028.1 GCA_028692745.1 Minisyncoccota bacterium | reverse complement strand
TTCCCCTTGATTGATTATTAGATAAAACATTTTTTAATCCTTCAGTTGATTCTTTTAATTCTCCGGTTAATATTTTATGTTCTTGTAAAATAGTTTTTAAAGCATTAAATTCTCCTAATCTTTCTCTTTCTGCTTCGTGAAGTTTAAATTCTAATTCTTTGATTAATTCTTTTACTTCTTCTTTGGTTCTTTTGTTAGAATCAGTAATTAATTGTTTTTTAAAGCTAATCTCTCTTAACACAAAAGCAATAAGAATTAAGAAAAAAGCACTAATAGCAATAATTAATAAATCCATAATATTGACAAATATTTACATTAAAGTTATTATTAACTTACAATACTTTATTTAAAGCAGTTCGCTTAATGAAACGTGCGAAGTTCGCACTTCCTTAAGTGGATAGTTTTAGCGGATTGCTTTGAGTAAAGTATTTTTTATTACAAATATCTTGAATCTTTCCTACTTTATTTTTAATTATTTCGTAATAATTAGTTTTTTTGTTCTCGTAAAACTGAAAAACAGCGTATGCAATATAATCAGCAATCTGCAATCCAGCATGCGTATAGTGAGGATTGTGCTGATAAGAAAGCTTTAATTTTGTATTAAGTTTTGGATGTTTCTCTAAATAATCCAACCTTATCCTTTCAACTTCAATCTCTAATTCTTTTCTTAACTTAAATTTACTATCTTTTCTTGAAAAAATTATTTCGGTTTCCTCTGCCTGATGACAAATATTTTTTAATAATTGACCAGCCATAACGCCATATAGCTTTCCTGGATTTTCTTTTAAAGAACTATAGCATTTAAGCTTCTCTACAACCAACACATCAATTTTTATGTCTAAAGTATTAATAAAACTATAAAATCTTTCTCTAACTTGAATGTAATCTGAATTAGCATGAAAAGAGTCTAGGGCATAAGCAGGAGAAAAAATAGAAACCAATTCTTTTTCTTTTAAAATTTGGCTTTTAAAATCAATAACTTTTTGCTGAAGATTTAATTGATCTTGAGTTCTAATCGCAGATAATACTAAAAATTTAGTTGCTTGTCCATTCTCAACCAAATTTAATCCCTTAGAAGAATAAACTTCTGGTTTTCCAGACTCATCAATAAATATGTAGTTTTTAGTTTCCATTATCTTATTCTATCTTTATTAAATTGATTGGTCAAACATAAAAACTTTATCTCCTTTATTAACCTTACTCTTAACTTTTATTCCTACTTCTTGACCTTTTAATCCTTTTTCAACTTTTTCTTCTTTAAAATGAATTGATTCTATATTATCTTCAATAAAAGTTTTTTCTCCCTCGATCATTATTTTCTCTCCTAATTTAATTCCTCTATGGCTTAATTTCAAAGCAGCAACATTAATTTTAGGATAATACTTAACAATATCTCCTATATATATTTTCTTAACTAAAGACAAGTTATCAGCTTTATCATAACCTATTCCTTCTTTACTAGGAATAGAAAAATAAAAGCCAGTAGAAAATCCTCGATTATAAACTGTATTTAATTCTTGTTTCCATTTTTCTATTTTTTCTTTAGTATATGTTTTATTAAAATACGCATCAATAGCTTCTCTATAACATCTAGCTGTAACTTCGATATACTTTGCATCCCTTCTCCTTCCTTCAATCTTAAAAGAATCTATTCCTGTTTTAATTAATTGTGGAACATGTTCAATCATACATAAATCTTTTGCACTTAAAAAATATTTACCTTCATTTATTAAGGAATTACCTTCGTTGTCAGACAAAATCCATTCTTTTCTACAGGGCTGAGCACAAGCACCACAATTAGAAGACTTGCCGTATAAGTATGATGATAAAATACATCTTCCAGAAATAGCTAAACACATTGCTCCGTGAATAAACACTTCAACTTCAATCTTTGCTTTTTTCTTTAATTCAGCAATATCTTTTAAATTCATTTCCCTGGCTAAAACAATTCTCTTAGCTCCTAATTTTTTAAAAAACATCGCTGATTTATAATTCGAAACATTCATTTGCGTAGAAATAATAAAAGGAACTTTGTGTTTCTTAACTAAATCTATTATTGCAAAATCCCAAACAATTAAAGCATCTACTTTGGCTTTCTTTGCTTTCTTAATAATTTCTTCTGCTTTTTTAATGTCTTTATTGTAGACAACAGAATTAAGAGTCATATATGCTTTAATTTTTAAATCATGGCATTTTTTAACAAACAATGGCAATTCTTTAATTTTAATTCCTGCTCTTGCTCTTAAGCTTAAATCATTAACACCAAAATACACTGCATCAGCATGGTTTTTACAAGCTTCTAGGGAAGACCAATCTTTAATTGGACACATTAATTCTGGCTTTTTCATACTTTTAATCTAACATAAAAACCCTCTTTAAAAAAGGGTTTATTATATTTTTGAGAATATTCTTTTCTCAATTTCTTTGTATCTTTTAATTGTTTCAAACTTAACTGATTGTGGAATTTCGGGTAATAATGTCTCATTATTCCAGCCAGTATTTTTTAACCAGTCACGAAAAGCTTGCTTGTCAAAACTTTCTTGAGGTCTTCCTGGAGAATATTTATCAAGATCCCAAAATCTTGAAGAATCAGGTGTTAAAACTTCGTCTATTAAACAAAGAATTTTATTATCCAAAGGATCGTAAATATATCCTAATTCAAATTTTGTATCAGCAATTTTTACGCCTCTTTTAATCAAATATTCATTTGCTAAAAGATACATTGCAATACAGGCCAATCGAATGTTTTCAGCTTGTGCTCTTCCTAATTTATTGGCAACATGCCAAAAACTAATATTAATATCATGGCCTTGGTCTGCTTTTGTTGAAGGAGTAAAAATCGGATAAGGAAGATTGTCTCCTTCTTTTAAACCAGCTGGTAAAAAATGATCAAAAAGATAATATCCTTGAGAATAATTATTATTCTTATATTCTTCAAAAAGACTACCAGTCATACAACC
>JAQUWR010000017.1:11351-14159 GCA_028692745.1 Minisyncoccota bacterium | reverse complement strand
ATAATAGAAGTTTCTTAGAGTTGTCCCGTAATAGTCTTTTTTAAAGGTAAGAAAGACTAACACCTTAAGAATTAATTCAGTGATCACTCGCGAATTAATTCTTGCCGACAAACTTTGTATAAAATAATTGATCCACGAGCAGCTTCCGCTACCCGTGCCTTGTTACGACTTCGTCCTTCTTATTGAGCCTACCTTAGGCCCACAAATGTGAGATTTCGGGTATTCCCAACTCGCCTGACGTGACGGGCGGTGAGTACAAGACCCAGGGACATATTCACCGCAGCGTGGCTGATCTGCGGTTACTAGCGATTCCGGCTTCATGAGGTCGGGTTTCAGACCTCAATCCGTATTGAGGGGCCGTTTGATAGGATTAGCTCCAGATTACTCTTTGGCGTCCCATTGTCGGCTCCATTGTACCACGTGTGCAGCCCAGGGCATCAAAAGGCCATGCTGATTTGGCGTCATCCTCACCTTCCTCCTGGTCGTCCCAGGCAGTCTCCTATGACACATGAAACATAGGACAAGGGTTGCGCAGGTTACCCCATTTAAGGGAGCAACTCAAGCCACCTGCTGACGACAACCATGCAGCACCTGGACTACTGTCCCTTGCGGGTAAACACATCTTTCGAAGTGTCGTCAATAGTCTGTCAAGCCCTGGTAAGGTTCCTCGCTTACTGTCGAATTAAGCCACGTGATCCACCGCTTGTGTAGGTCCCCGTCTATTCCTTTGAGTTTTAGCCTTGCGGCCGTACTTCCCAGGCGGAACACTTAACGCGTTAGCTTCGCCACTGCAAGGGTCGACACTTACAATAGCTAGTGTTCAACGTTTAGGGCGTGGAATACAAGGGTATCTAATCCTTTTCTCTCCCCACGCTTTCGTCTTTCAGTGTCAGGACTGTCCCAGCTGATTGCCTTCGCTTTTGGTATTCCACTCGATATCAACGGATTTCACCCCTCCACCGAGTGTTCTATCAGCCCCTAACATCCTCTAGTTTACCAGTTTTCCCCGCAGCTCTAAGGTTAAGCCCTAGAGATTTAACGAAGAACTTAATAAACCACCTACAGACCCTTTACGCCCAATTAATCCGGATAACGCTTGGGGCACTCGTATTACCGCTACTGCTGGCACGAGTTTAGTCACCCCTTATTCCTATGGTACCGTCAGAAAATTCTTCCCATAGAAAAGTGGTTTACAATCCGAAGATCTTCATCCCACACGCGACGTCGCTGCATCAGGGTTTCCCCCATTGTGCAATATTCTCGACTGCTGCCTCCCGTAGGAGTATGGCCCGTATCTCAGTGCCATTGTTGGCGGACAAGCTCTCACTCCGCCTACCCGTCATAGCCTTGGTAAGCCATTACCTCACCAACTAGCTGATAGGACGCAGACCCATCCCTTACCGGAAAACCTTTACCGATTGCTCGGACCATCAGGAATTATCCTGGATTTCTCCAGGTTATGCCTGAGTAAGGGGTTGATATCTACGTGTTACTAACCCGTTCGCCACTATCATATACCTTGCGATATATGACCGTTCGACTTGCATGCCTGATCCACGTCGCCAGCGTTCATCCTGAGCTAGGATCAAACTCTCAAAAAAAATAAATAATTACGGAACAACTCTAAAAAACCTACTATAAAATTTCAAAGATCTCATTAACGTAAAAACATATTACTCTGCTTCTTTGTAATTGTCAATACACATCATGAGCCGGCAGACGGATTCGAACCCCCGACCTACTGTTTACAAAACAGTTGCTCTACCACTGAGCTATGCCGGCTTATTTTTTAAGGGTTTTTTTTCTTAATTGATGTTTTTATTTCTTTCCAGTAACCATCAACCCCTTTTCTTTTTTCTGATCTTTGTTTTAATTTCTTAATTAATTCTAATGTCTTGTTATCTGCTTTTAAAAAAAATATTCTTGCCTTAAAAAGAAGTTTATGCAAATAATTTTCCCATTTTCCTGTTTTTTCTTTTAAATAAATCCTTACTTCATCTATTGTTTTATCAAAATAATTTCTAATATTTTTAAAGCAATGATCTTTTTCAGATAAAACTGCGACTTGATCCTTTTTCTTCAGAACAAAACATATTACCCCAGTAAAACTTAAAGCAAAGATTAATTGTAAAGCAATTTCAGAATTCATATCTTACGAATCTTTTAACTAAAATATTTTCTCCTGTTTTAGCAATATATTCGTTTATTAAGTTTTGAATTGTTTTTGAATCGTCCTTTATCCACAACTGATTAATTAAACAATTTTCTTTCTTAAATTTTTCTAACTTTCCTTTAATAATTCCTTCTGTAATTTCTTTTGGTTTATTTAATTCTTTTGCTTGTTCTTCATAAATTGCTTTTTCTTTATTCAAAACATCTTCAGGAATTTCTTCTTCTTTAACAAATAAAGGTTTCATTGAAGCTATTTGCAACCCTATTTCGTGAGCTAAATTATTAAAATCTTCTCCCAAAGCAACAAAGTCTGTTTCACAAGCTAACTCAATCATTACTCCTACTCTTTTGTTGGGGTGAATATAGCAATCAATAATACCTGCTCCAACTTCTCTATCTCCTTTTTTTAAAGCAACTGACTCCCCTCTTTTTCTTAAATATTCTTTTGCTTTTTCAATATCACCTTGTGATTCTTCTAAGGCTTTTTTACAATCTGACAAGGATATCCCTGTCTCTTCTCGAAGTTTTTTAATTAATTCAACTTCTACTGCCATATAATTATAAATATTATTCTGTTTTTAATATTTCTTGAACCTTATATAAAATATATTCAACTGAAGTAAATGCATCATCATT
>JAQUWR010000017.1:0-11251 GCA_028692745.1 Minisyncoccota bacterium | reverse complement strand
GGATGAAGTTTTGATTTTTGATGACCAAAACCAAGACCTGCTTTAATCATTTCGTCCATTGAAATATTGTATTTTTGTGTTGTTGTTTGTGTTTCCATAATTCAATAATCGCCTTTAAGCGAAATCATAAATATATTCACATATATAGCACAAATAAAAATTAAAGGCAAGTACTAACCGCTAAAAAATAGTTTATATGGTCTTCATATTAAATTAAAACTATTACTAATAATAATCTTTACAAATTGTTCTGAATATGCTTTTATATATTGAACCTTGAAACAATCTCAAGGAACACAAGTCAGCTCTTTTAAAAATTTAACTTTAAAATTATACATACCTTATTGTAACAACTCAACAAAGGAGGAAAAATGACTATCGTAATCCGTGAAGCACAACTCACAGACTGCGAGTGGGTAGAAAATCTTATGCAAGACGCCCTTGAAATGTATTATGGGGGAGATCATCGAGCACACGCAAAACGCATTATTAATGCCCACCTATCTGGCAGTATCGATCATCTTGGTTTCTTTTCTTTTGAACAGCGCATGTTTATAGCGGAAGTAAATGGAACACGTGCGGGGATGATTCATGTCGTCGGAAAAAGACAATCAACATATAAAATAAGCCCTCTTATTATAACACAAAAATTTAGAAATAAGTTTGGTCTAGGAACATCACTTCTTAAGCACGTTGAAAAATATGCTCGAGAACATCAAGCACGACAAATTTATTGTACGGTAGCAGAACAAAATATTGCTGCATTACAATTTTTTATCCGCAATGGATTTATTAAGGCTGGAAGCTCTGATAGTCAATACAAGGTTGGTATAACCGAAACAATGCTATATAAACCATTGTACGGTAAAAGTAAGATTATGTCTTTTGACCAATTACACGTTTCTGTATTACCTTTAGATGAAACAAATTTAGAAATAAAAGAACGATCAGGAAGTCTTTTGTTGGAAAAACTTCAAGATTCTTTTGAGGGTATTACAGATGATTGGGTGCGTGCACTTTTTGATGGCTACGATCGAAGAAAAACACTTGATATTAACACTAAATACAAACTTATCTATGTTGCCACCGATAGCACAGGAAGAGTGGTGGGTATAGCCGGTGCAACACCAAAAAAAGGAAACCCGATCAAAATAATGCCTATCGTTGCTACAAACATAGTTGCATTCGAAGCTTTGCTCGTAGATATTCCGCACCAACTTACACCATATGGACATAAATTATACATACACATTAATCCTACGGCAAATGAAGTAACTTCGCTTCAACGACTTGGATGGAAATTAGATGCAGCCATGCCAAATGCATATCATTTAAACATCATTACACAACAATGGAGTTTAAATATAGGAGAAAAAACTATGAGAACAATGAGAATTAAACAAAGGTTCTTTGACTTAATTAAATTAGGCAAAAAAAATCTTGAAGTGCGTGTTGGTTACGAAACAATTAATCGTATCCAAGTTGGAGAACGTGTTCTTCTTATGTCGCACACAGGTAACCTTGAAGTTAAAGTTAAAGATATCAGACGATATCTTACATTTAAAAAAATGTTAAAAATAGAACCGTGGAAACAAATCGCTCCAGACTCTACGTCTAACGAAGAAGTACTTTCTTTGCTTGAACGGATTTATCCGCAAAACAAAGAAAAACTTGGCGTCGTAGTATTTGAATTTACGATAACTAGAAAATAAAGAAAAATCCCAGCATTAAAATGGCTGGGTATTTTTTATTTAACTAATTCTATCATTAATCCAATAACTCCATATTTTTGCTGCTCTTCTTTTGAATAAAATGTTTCAATTTCTTCAAGTAGTTCCTCCTTTGATTTTCCGCCAAAATATTGAGGAGGAAAATCAGAAAATAATTCATTAAATAACTTATAGCGATAAATTGCTTTCACCCTGGTTAATATTTTTTTTGATGGATTTTCAACACAAACAAAATCAATATTGTCACCAATATTAATCTGTTTACGCTTTTCATCATACAGTCTTGATTCAATAATTTTTTTACCATCTTCGATCTTACTAAAAGGTTCAGCGGTTAATTTCATTTGATGTGTTGTCATTTTTTTATTTTTATTAATATATAAATATAATATAATAAATTTATTCATAAATCAAACTTGACTATTTCTATTTTTAAAATATAATATAAATATTATTACCACGAAAAAGACCCTTATAATGTTCTGTCCTTATTGGGGGCTTTTTTATTCTATCCTCTCCCCTTGATTAAAAAAAGATTTTCTGATAGTATCATACATATGAAAAAGGACATTCATCCAAAATATTTTGAAAAAACTAAAGCTCGCTGTTCTTGTGGTGCAGTTTTTGAAATTGGATCAACCAAAGAAAACCTAGAGGTTGAAATCTGTTCAAAATGTCACCCATTCTACACTGGAAAAGAAAGAAGTTCTGACCAAGTAGGTAGAGTTCAAAAATTCAAAGAAAGAATGGCTGCTAAGAAAAAATAACTATGAATCAGAAGTTTAATGCTGTAATCATGGAGATTAGAGCGGGAGTAGGCGGAGATGAAGCCGCTCTTTTTGCTAATGATCTTTTAAGAATGTATTCTCGCTATGCAGAAACCCAAGGTCTTAAAACTCAAATATTAGACATGAATCAAACAGATATTAATGGAATAAAGGGTGCTATTATTGAAATTAGTGGAGACAATGTTTACGACAAATTTAAATACGAGGCAGGCGTACACAGAGTACAAAGAATCCCTAAAACAGAAAAATCAGGAAGAATTCATACTTCAACTGCAACTGTAGCAGTATTGCCTAAACCATCAAAAACTCAAATAGATATTAGGCCTCAAGATATTAGAACAGAAACCTGTAAAGCTTCTGGTGCAGGAGGTCAATACATCAACAAAAGAATGACTGCGATTAGAATTGTTCATATTCCTACTAATTTAGCTGTTACTTCTCAATCAGAAAGAAGTTTACAACAAAATAAAGAAAACGCTTTAGCAATTATGGCAGCAAGACTATTGGCTCAAAAAGAAAAGGAAATAGAAAAAGAAATAGGAGGAGCAAGAAGATCTCAAATAGGAGGAGCTGGTAGAGAAGAAAAAATGAGAACATATAATTTTCCTCAAGACAGGGTAACTGATCATAGAATTAATAAAAGCTGGCATGATATTGAATCAATCATGAATGGAAAAATAGACAAAATGATTAGTGCTATGAAAAAAAACCTTTCTTGACAAATTATTTAATTGTGTTATTATATCTTTGGTGAAAAAATGCATCTAAGCAATGCTCTAGAAGCAATGTACATGAAAATACTTGATATGAGGCCTCAAGTAAATTATAAAGCCTCACAAGGATGGACTGAATTCGTTCTCATGGAAAATATTCTCGATGAGATCGAAAACATTATCCTAAATAAAAGAATGCCACTGGAGTGGTATTCTGAGATGGGGATCATTATTGATGATTTTTATGAAGAATTAATATTCTTCAAAGAAGACCATCGTTGGCTCCTCATGAGGATAAATGATGCCACCAAACTTGTTAAAGAAGCAGAAAAATCTGCTTCTTTCTAATTTTTAGCTTGCTCTAACACTTCTATGTCTTTCTGAAAACTAGCTGCTTTAGCCACAACACTTCTTCCATAAAATTCTTCTTGTTTTGTCCAAGAAGCACCAGAAAAATACATCATTGCTGCTCTAAATTCATTCTGAGCTGCTCCATTATCTCTTAAAAGAAATCCTGATGCTAAGAATGCATCGTTAATATTCCATGGATTAGCTGGTCTACCAGTTACTTCTGCAACCTTTTTACGATAAACATTCCAAGTAGAGGGAATAAATTGAGCTGGGCCCATTGCTCCTCCCCAACCATAAGGCACTCCTTTTGAATACAAAGGCAACCAACAAGAAACAGCTGTTTTGGTTGGCTCCATTCCTAAATCTTTAAGTATATCTTTAAATATTGAAATTTGAGTTGTTGGACTCATTACCCTTGTTTTAGGATTTCCTTTAAGATCAGTTCCTGCTCCTGTTTTAAAATTAGTAACATAACATTGCCCAACATTTCCTCCAAACTTACCATTATTATATGATTCTTGATGAATAATAGCTAAAAGAAAAGCTGCTCTTACTCCTGTTATTTTTTCAACTTGTTTAGCAATTTCAACTGCTTCTCCAAATTCAATTCCTCCTTCTTTTACTCCAATAAGTTCAAACATTCTTTTGCTAATTTCTGCTGCTTGCTTATCTAAATCACTTTTTTCTTGAAGCTTAGCTTGATACTCTTTTTCAGTTAAATTTAAATAATATTCTCTTTCTTGTTTAATTTGGGCGCTTTCTTGTTTTTTAACTCCTTGGATAATAACAAGATTTTTCAATTCATCTGTTTCATCTTCTAAATTTACTTTTTTAGTCCTTAAACTACTTTCAAGATTTTCAAGATTTAAAAAAGCTTCTCTATTTTTAGTACTTAAAGTTTCTAAATATATCAAATTATCAAAAAATTGAGATAAGGTATCACTAGCAATCAATATTTCAAAAAATGGTTTTTTGTCTTCTTTTTCAACCGCTCTTAATATCTCAACTACTTTCTTTTTTTGTTCTTCAACTTCTTTTGATGTTACTTCAATTGATTTTTCCGTATCATCTATTTGAAAGCCTAAACTTTTAATAGACATATTTGATTGATAAATCTGATAATCAATATCTTTTATCTTTTTAGTTAAAGTTGATACCTGATTTTGAAGAGTTGTTTTCTTTTGTCCAGTTTCAGAAATCTCTTGTTGAACTTTTGCTGATTTTTGATTTAAATAATCAAGACATTGATTACATAATACTTCACATTCTTTTTGAGAAATTTTATTACATTCTTCTTCCCAGTCTCCTGATTCACACATTGTCTCTAAATCATATTCTGCTGAAACAAAAAACAATGGAATAATTATTCCTACAAAAAACAAACTGGCAACTATCTTATTTTTTAAAAAAGAAAACATTATATATTAAATATTATTCTTCCTCTGCTTTTTCTCCCTCTTTCTTTTCTACAACTTCTGGTAATTTTTCTTCCACTTCTTTAGCAAGCTCTTCTTCTACTTTTTCTGGCTCAACCACTTGAACTACTATTTCTTCTGGATTGTCTAACACAACAACTCCATCAGGTATTTTTATATCTTTAACTAAAATAAAATCTTCAAAAGTATTCAAGCCACTAACATTAATCTTGATTTTACTTGGTAAATCTTTTGGTAAAGCTTTAATTTTTAGCTCTTTAATATTGGTAATTAAGGTTCCTCCCAAAGTTTTTACTGCTGGAGCTTCTCCTTCTATTTCTAACAAAACCTCTGTTTCAACATTTTCTTTAAGGTTTGGCTGGTAAAAATCTATATGCGTTAATTGTCCAGTATATGGATGTCTTTGCGTATCATAAATTAAAACAGAATAAGAATTGTCCCCTACTTTTAAATTAATTAATGTTTCTCCAGACTCTTTAAAAATCTTTTCAAAAACACTCTTTTCTACTTGAAGAAGAATATTTTCTATTCCTGGACCATATAACACAGCTGGAATATTTTCTGAATCAATGTCTTTATTGGTTCTAGTTTTTGCTTCTAAATTTAACATATATTTAATCTACTTTAAATTCATTTGAAAAAAAGAACTCTTCTTTCTTAAAAGATTCTCCTAAATCACAACTAAGACAAGCAGATATTACAAAGCGATAACTGTCTGATGCAGATAATATTCTTTGCTCTTTTAAATCAATTTGAAATGATTTTTTATTATTTGGTTCAACACAAATGTTGGCGACGTCTTCAAAAGGACACTCTTCGTATTGATAAAACTTCTTTGACTGATCTTGTATTTGAACATAAAAAGGATAACAAGAAGAAAAACAAGCCTTTTTATTAGATGTATTTTCTATAGTAATTATTGCTTTTTCATTAGAACTATATTCTTGTTTATTGGTTTTAACTAAAAGCTCATCGTAATCAATAAAACCAGTAGATTTATTGAGAGCATAAAAATAAAAAATAAAAGAACCAATCAAAAGTAAAAATAAAATAATATAGAAAATTTTCTTTGAATTTATTTTATCCATAAAATTACCTTATTTTATTATATTAATATATTATACCCTTGATTATTTTACTTTGCAAGTCCTTTAACTTTAATTTTAATCTTTTCTTTGGCAATTAAATAATTATCTTTTTCTTTTAATAATCCATTAGTAGCTCCTTTAAACATTAAACAGTGTTTTGAATTAACTAAACCAAACTTAATTGCACACTCAATATCTCCTTTTGATCTAATTAAACCAGAAATAAATCCAGACCCAAAAGAATCTCCGGCTCCTGTTTTATCAACAACTTTAAATCTTTTTAATCTTGCTTCATAAATATATTTTTTATCTAAAACAATTACTCCTTCTTCTGCTTTTGTTATTATACTTATTCCTTGGTGCAATTCATTGATTTTTTTAATTATTTTATCTTCATTTTCATAATTTACTCCTGTTAATAAAGCGGCTTCTTCTTTATTCAATAAAAGAACATCTGTTTTCTTTAATATGTCCTTTATTTTACTTTTGCTCATTTTTAATTGAGAATTTCCAAAATTAACTAAAGTTTTAATTCCCTGTTTTTTAGCATAATCAACAATATCTTGTGTATTTGAACTTAACTTACCAGACAAAGGAGCTAAATAAAACCAAGAAGATTTAAGATTATTCCAGTTAATATCTTTTTTATTCAATAACTCTGATGCGCCTCTATAAGCTAAAACAGTTCTGTCTTCGTTGGGAATATGGAATATAACGGAATTATTAGTTGGTTTTTTAACTTTAACGACTAAAGAGTCATTTATTCCTTTCTCTTTTAGATATTCTATTATTTCTTTTCCTGGAATATCTTCTCCTACTGAACCACAGTAAGCAACTTTTAATTCTTGATTTTTAAAAGTAGTAGCTGTATTTATTCCTCCTCCACCAAAACTAAAATACATATCATCAATATCTATTTTAGAACCAAGATTAAAACATATTCCTTTATCAAGAATTAAATCAGCATTATCTTTTACTCTTTTTCCCGAAACTTTTAATGATATATCCCAAGTAGCTGAACCAAATGTAATTATATCAAACATATTACTTATATTACAATTTATTACTCAATTTTAATATTGTTTTAATTACAGTATCAGGATTAAGAGAAATACTTTCAATCCCCTGTTTCATTAAAAATTGGGCAAATTCTGGATAATCAGAAGGAGCTTGACCACAAATACCACAATATTTCTTTTTTTGTTTACATTTTTCAATCACTTCTTTAATTAATTTCATTACGGCTTGATTCTTTTCATTACCAATATATGCAATTTTACCATTGTCTCTATCTAAACCTAAAACTAGTTGGGTTAAATCATTTGAACCAATGCTCATTCCATCAAACACATCCAAAAACTCTTCAGCTAAAATTACATTTGAAGGAATCTCACACATAACATATACTTTTAAAGACCCTTCTTTTAATCCAAACTCTTTCATTAATTCTCTTACTTTCTTTCCTTCTTCAGCTGTTCTACAAAAAGGAATCATTACTGAGATATTAGTTAAACCAAATTGTTCTCTTGCTTTTTTGATTGCCCTACATTCTAATTCAAATGCTGGTTGAAATTTTGGATCAATATACCTACAAGCACCTCTAAAACCAAGCATTGGATTAGACTCTTGATCTTCAAAAAGATGTCCTCCAATTAAATTTTCGTATTCATTGCTCTTAAAATCAGAAAACCTAACAATTACTGGTTTAGGAAAAAATGCTGCTCCAATCTGACTAATTCCTTCTGCTAATTCATCAACATAGAATTCTGTTTTATCTTTGTATCCACGGGTCAAATCTTCAATTTCAGCAACTTCCTCTTTGGTCATCTTTGACTTTAATTTATTAAAATGAACCAAAGCTAAAGGATGAGCTTTAATCTTTTCAGCAATAATGAATTCTTCTCTAGCTAAACCAACTCCAGAAACAGGTAAAAATGATGACTTAAAGGCTGATTCTGGTGTGCCAATATTTAACATTATTTTAGTTGGTAAGCATGGAATTTCTTTTAAATTATATTTCTTAACCTGAAAAGGAATATCTCCATTAAAAACTCTTCCGTTTAGTTGGGTGCAATCAACTGTTACTTTCATTCCTGTTTTTAATTTTTTGGTTGCTTCTTTACTACCAACAATACAAGGAATACCCAATTCCCTTGAAATAATAGCGCTATGACAAGTTTTTCCTCCTTCATCAGTAATAATAGCCGATGCTTTAACCATAATACTGTTCCAATCAGGATCAGTCATTTTAGTAACTAATACTTCACCTTCTTTAAAGTCTTTCATTTTCCTAATATCTGAAATTACTCTTACTTTTCCTGAACCAATCTTTTCTCCAATAGCAATTCCTGTTAGTATTGGTTTTTCGTTGATTTTAATGTCATATTCTTCATAAACATTAGCTGTATTTTCATTATGAATTGTTTCTGGACGAGACTGAACTATAAAAAGCTTATTGGTTTTTCCATCCTTTGCCCATTCAATATCTTGAGCAATTCCATAATGTTCTTCAACAATACATCCCCACTTAGCTAAAGTTAAAACTTCTTCTTCAGTTAAAGAAAAGCTTTCTTGTTCTTTTTTAGAAGTAGCAATATCTTTTAATCCTCCTTTTACTCCATAAATATATTTTCTGGTTTTTCTACCAATGTTTTTGATAATTACTGATTTAAATCCTTGTTTTAGAGTTGGTTTAAAAACATAAAAATCATCAGGTGTAATTCTTCCTTTTACAATTAATTCTCCTACACCAAATATTGAACTAATGTGCACCACGTCTTTAAAACCAGTTTCAGTGTCTAGAGTAAACATGATTCCAGAAGAAGATTTATCGCTTCTTACCATTTTCATAACACAAGAAGCTAAATATACTCCTAATTGATCAAATCCTTTTTCATGCTTATAAGAAATAGACCTATCCGTAAACAAAGAAGAATATGATTTAATAACTGCTTTTAAAACTTCTTTTTTTCCTTTTACATTAAGATATGTTTCGTGTTGGCCTGCAAAAGAAGCAGAAACTGAATCTTCAGCAGTGGCTGATGATCTTACTGCTACATCACAATTAGGCCCATATTCTTTGCAAAGCGCTGCATAAGCTTCAATGATTTCTTTTTCTAATTGAGGAGGAAACTTTCCTGATAATATTAAATCTCTTGCCTTTTTTCCTGTTTCTTGAAGATTAGTTAAATTTTTAGGATTAAAAGTTGAAAATATTTCTTTTAACTTACTATCAAATCCATTATATTCTAAGAATGACAAATAAGCATAAGCTGTTGTTGAAAAACCATTAGGAATATTAATGCCTTTTGGAACAAGTAAAGAATACATTTCTCCTAAAGAAGCACTCTTACCTCCTACTTCGTTAACATCAGACTTTCTTAATTCAGAAAACCATAAAATATTTTTGTTCATATGCAATATATTTAACCGCCGAAAAGCGTTATTAATGATAATACTAAAAATACAACAATAAAAATAATATCTAAAAGAAATATTAATATGTTCATATAATTAAACTCTTAATTACCCTGATTGCTCTTTTGGGGTCAGAATAATTAGGTATCTTGTTATCTTCTAAGTAATTAACTGCTTTTTCAATTAACACATTACCAACAAAACAACAAATAATTGTTTTAGACGGAAACTTGTTTTTTAATTCTACAATAATTTTAGCATTTTTCTCTGCTTCTGTCATTATTTGCATTGCTTGAATAACAACAAGAGCATTAATATCTTTTTGTTCTAAAAGGTTTCTAATCGCGACTTCATATCTTTCTGGAGAAGCATCTCCTAAAACATCCAATGGATTTCTTTTAATTGAAACTTTTTCTAAATCTTTGTCTAGTTTTTCAATGGTTTCTTTGTTTAACTCTTTAATTTCTACTCCTAATTTTTCACAATAATCAGCAGCTAAAACACCAAGACCTCCGCCATTTGTAATAATTCCAATTCCATTTTTAAACCTTTTTTGAAAAGCCAAAGCTTTACCAATATCTAAAAACTCTTCTATACTATCTACTTCAATTAATCCAGTTTGCTTAAACACTGCCCTATAAACTTCGTACTCTCCTGCTAAAGAACCTGTGTGAGTTGATATTGCTTTTTCTCCTGATTTACTTTTTCCTGACTTTAAAACAACTATTGGTTTTTCTTTAGCAACCTCTTTAGCAACGCTAAAAAACTCTTTCCCATTTTTAACCCCTTCCAAATACAAAAGAATGACATTTGTATCTTTATCTTTTTTTAAATACAAAAGCATTTGAGACAAATCTACTTGTGCTTCATTTCCATAAGAAATAATTTTGGAAAAACCTAAATCATCTTTTGTGTTCTTATCAATTAAAGCGTCTATTAAGGCTCCTGATTGAGACAATAAAGCAATATTACCTTTTTGAGGTTGAATAGGCGCAAAAGAAGCATTTAAACCCTTATTAAGATTAATAATTCCTAAACAATTAGGTCCAATTAAAGGAATTTTTGCTTTATCAGCCACTTCTTTTATTCTTTGCTCTAATTCTTTTCCTTGCTCTCCTGTTTCTCCAAATCCACTAGAAATAACAATAATGCCTTTTACTTTTTTCTTTATACAATCTTCAACTATTTCTAAAACAATCTTTGCTGGTACAGCAATAATTGCTAAATCAATTTTTTCGCTCACATTAGATATTTTATCAAATGTTTTTATCCCAAATATTTTATCTTGAAAAGGATTAACACAATAAATATTTTTTCCACTATTAAATAAATTCTTAACTAAACCCGCGCCAACTGTTTTTGGTTCTTCGCTTGCCCCAATAATGGCTATATTTTGAGCATTAAATATATTATCTAAATTCATACAACAATTTTAAAATCAACAATTAAAACTTCTTTCTTGTTTCCAATAATAGGATTAAAATCAATTGATTTGATTCTCCTCTCTTTCAAAGAAAGACTTGATAATTTAATAATTAAATTAATTAACTTTTCTTCATTAATCCCTTCTCCTCTAAAACCTTTAACAAGTTCATATGCTTTTGTTTCTTTCATCATCTCAATTATTTCTTTTTTAGTCACAGGAGCAATTCTTAAAGAAATATCTTTATATAATTCTGTATAAATTCCGCCCATTCCAAAAATTAAAACAGGACCAAATTGCTCGTC
>JAQUWR010000016.1:1378-14749 GCA_028692745.1 Minisyncoccota bacterium | reverse complement strand
AATATATTCCTGCTGTTGAAAAAGGAATTAAAGAAGCAATGTCAAAAGGTGTTGTTGCTGGATATCCAATTATTGATATGAAAGTTGTATTATATGATGGATCTTTTCATGAAGTTGATTCTTCTGAAATTGCCTTTAAGATTGCTGCTTCAATGGCTTTGCAAGAGGCAGCTAAAAAATCTCGGGCTCATTTATTAGAGCCAATTATGAAGCTTGAAGTAGTTATCCCACCAAGTTATTTAGGAGATGTAATTGGAGATTTATCTGCTAGAAGGGGACAAATTGATGAAACCTTAGATAGAACAGACCTAAAGGTTATTGAAGCTAAAATCCCTCTATCTGAAATGTTTGGTTATGCCACTACTTTAAGGTCTTTAACCGAAGGAAGAGGAACATTTACCATGGAATTTAGCCATTACGAAAAGGTTCCAGGAAATATTTCTCAAGAAATAATTGACGGTAAAAGAAAATAATATGGATTTAAACGAAATTAAAAAATTAATACAAGAAGAAAAAGCTAAAGTGGTTATTGCTGATCCAAATGGAACATCTTTAATTGTTTTAGATTATGAAGAGTATAAAAGGTTAAAGGGTGTTAAAAACGAAAAACAAGAGAAAAAAGAAGAAACACCCAATGAATTAGAAGAAGAATCATTAAAAGTCGACGATTTACCCTTCTAGTTATTGACTTTTTTTAAATTTTAGCTACAATACATAGTATTAATAATAAATTATCAAATTAATCATAAACCCGAGGTTATGGATTCTCTAAATTCTTAATTTCGTAGTTTATTTATAAAATTATGGCAGAAATATTTGAAAGAACAAAGCCTCACTTAAATGTGGGAACAATTGGTCACGTTGACCATGGTAAAACTACTTTAAGCGCGGCTCTTTTGCACGCCCTAGCTTTAAAGGGTGGAACAGTTAAAGAAAGGTCTGTTGACCAAATTGATTCAGCTCCTGAAGAAAAAGCAAGAGGTGTTACTATTAACATTTCTCACTTAGAATATGAAACAGAAAAAAGACATTATGCTCATATTGATTGTCCAGGTCACGCTGACTATATTAAAAACATGATTACTGGTGCTGCTCAGATGGATGGAGCAATTTTAGTTGTTGCAGCTACTGATGGTCCTATGCCTCAAACCAGAGAACACATTCTTTTGGCTAAACAAGTTGGTTTACCATCTATTGTTGTGTTTTTAAATAAATGTGACATGGTTGATGATCCAGAAATGATTGATTTAGTTGAAAGTGAAGTAAGAGAATTATTAAAGAAATATGAATTCCCAGGAGATACACTTCCTGTTATTAGAGGCTCTGCTCTAAAAGCAACAGAAGCTACTTCAGCTGATGATGCTAACTTAAAACCAATTTATGATTTATTAGACCAATTAGATGCTTATTTCCCAGAACCAGTAAGAGATACTGAAAAACCATTCCTTATGGCTGTTGAAGATGTTTTCTCAATCGAAGGAAGAGGTACAGTAGCAACTGGAAGAATTGAAAGAGGTATTATTAATGCTAATGAAGAAATTGAAATAGTTGGAATAAGACCAACTCAAAAAACAACAGCTGTTTCAGTTGAAATGTTTAACAAGTCATTAAATCAAGGAAGCGCTGGTGATAATGTTGGTATTCTTTTAAGAGGTTTAAAGAAAGAGGATATTGAAAGAGGTCAAGTATTAGCTAAACCAGGAACAATTACTCCTCATACTGAATTTGAGGCTCAGATTTATATTTTGACTAAGGAAGAAGGTGGAAGGCACACTCCATTTTTCTCTGGATACAAACCACAGTTCTTTATTAGAACAGCTGATATTACTGGTGATGTAATTTTAAAACCAGGAGTAGAAATGGTTATGCCTGGAGATACAGTTGATGTTACAGTTAAATTAATTGTACCAGCTGCTATGGAAGAAAAGTTTGGCTTTGCCTTAAGAGAAGGAGGAAAGACAGTGGGTGCAGGAGTTATAACAAAGATTATAAAATAATTGAAAAGAAATGCCAGCTGCTCTTAAAAAATCAACAAAGAAAGAAATAATGCCAAAGCTAAGAATAAAGTTGCGTGCTTATGATCACAAAGTAATTGATAAAAGCGCTCAACAGATTATTGATATTGCTGTTCGTTCTGGAGTAAGTGTTATGGGACCAATTCCTTTGCCAGTAGAAATTAGTAAGTTTACTGTTAATAGGTCTACCTTTGTACATAAAACTTCAAGAGAGCAATTTGAAATGAGAGTTCATAAGAGATTGATTGATATTATGAATCCTAATCAAAAGGTGGTTGAGGCTTTAAAGTCTTTAAATTTACCAGCTGGTGTGGACACAGAAATTAAAAGTATTTTGTAATGGATAAATACAAATTAAAAGTTAATAATAAAGGCCGACTAGTCTAAGAGAAACTGGACTGGTGTCCAGTTTTTTATTTACATTTATGAAGTGCATATTAGGGAAAAAAATTGAAATGACACAAGTTTATGATGAAAAAGGAAATGTAATTCCCGTAACTTTGGTTAAAGCAGGAGACTGTAATGTGCTTCAAGTAAAAACAAAAGAAAAAGATGGATATTCGGCTATAAAAATTGGCTTTGAAAACTTGCCTGAAAGAAAAATTAGAAAAACAAGAACAGGCTTTAGGCATGTTAAAGAATTTGAATGTGAAGAAGGTTCTTTTAATGTTGGAGATGTGATTGAGGCAAGTATTTTTGAACAAGGTAATAAAGTTAAAGTTTCAGGAATTTCTAAAGGTAAAGGTTTTCAGGGCGGAATGAAAAGATGGGGTTTTCACGGAAAAGAAGCTTCTCACGGAGTAAAGCATGAACATAGAACAATTGGTTCTATTGGTTGCAGTACGCCTTCAAGAGTTATTAAAGGGAGAAAAATGCCCGGAAGAATGGGAAGTGATAGAGTTACGGTTAAGGGTTTAGAAATAATTAAAATTGACAAAAAGAATAAAATAATAGCCATTAAAGGAGCTATTCCAGGAAGGCGCGGAACATTATTAGAAATTAAAGGATTATGAAAAAAACAGAAATAACAAAAAAGAAAGCTGTTAAAAAGACAGAAAAAACTGTTGGAGATTTTTTTAATTCTAATCTTGTCCATCAAGTAGCAGTTTCTCAAATGTCTAACAGAAGAAAGTCTATTGCTCACACTAAGAATAGAGCAGAAGTTAGCGGAGGAGGAAAAAAACCATGGAAACAAAAAGGAACAGGTAGGGCTAGACATGGATCTAACAGATCTCCTATTTGGGTTGGTGGTGGAGTTACTTTTGGACCAAGAAATGAAAAGAACTTTAAAAGAGTAATTCCCAAGAACATTAAAAGAAAAGCATTGTTAGAATCTTTAGAAGAAAAGAAAAGAAGTAATAATATTATTTTTGTTGAAAAAATTGAAGCTTCAAAAACAAAACAAGCAAGTGAGTTTTTAAAAAAGAATTCTCTTTTAAAAGATAGCTGCCTTGTTGTGTTGAAGGGCATGGATAAGCAAACCATTCTTTCTTTTAGGAATATTCCTAATGTCAAGACAATCCAAATGAAAGATTTGAATTGTCTTGACGTTATGACCCCTAAGAAAGTTGTAATGACAGAAGATTGTTTAGAAGAAGTAAAGAAAATGTTTAGTAAAAAATAATTATGGCTTTAGGATTATCAAAAAAAGAAGAGGGAAAGAAAAAAGAAGTTGTAACAAATGGATTGTTTGGAATATTGAAGAGTCCTTGTATTACAGAAAAATCAGCCAGATTAGGAGAACAAAATTTTTATGTTTTTAAGGTGGGTACAAATAGTAATAAAAAACAAGTAAAAGATGCAATTGAAAGTCAATACAAGGTTGATGTGGAAAAAGTAATGATGATTAATATTCCAAGAAAGAGAAAATTCCAAGGAAGAAAAATAAGTGGATTTAAGAGTGGATATAGAAAAGCAATAGTTAAGGTAAAGCAAGGACAAAAAATTGAAGTAATTGGAAAATAATATGATTAAAAGAAAGAAAATAAAAAACTTTAAACTATTAACCAAAAAGAAACCTGAAAAAGGATTGGTTTTAAGAGTTAAAAGAACTGGTGGCAGAGGAAGCTCAGGAAGAATTACATCAAGACATATTGGTGGTGGAGCAAGAAAGCTTATTCGTTTAGTTGATTTTAAGCAAACTAAAAAAGATATACCATCTGAAGTTATTGCTCTTGAGTATGATCCAAATAGAACAGCTTTTTTAGCTCTTATTCAGTACGAAGATAATGTAAAAAGATATATAATTGCTCCAGAAGGATTAAAAGTAGGAGATAAGATTATTACAACTGACAAAAAAATAGAAGCTAAAACAGGAAACAGGATGAAAATTAAGAATATTCCAGAAGGAACAATGATATATAATATTGAATTAGAACCAGAAAAAGGAGGTAAGATTGTTCGTTCAGCTGGTTCATCGGCTACAATTTTGAGTTATGATGCAGGATATGCTAATGTAAAAATGCCTTCATCAGAAATAAGAAAAATCCCAGGAGAATGTTTTGCTTCAATTGGAAGCGTTTCAAATCCTGAGTATAGATTTATTCGTTGGGAAAAAGCAGGAAAGTCAAGAAGAAAAGGAAAGAGGCCACATGTAAGAGGAACAGCAATGAACCCTTGTGATCATCCACACGGAGGAGGAGAAGGAAGACAGCCAATTGGATTAAAATATCCAAAAACACCTCAAGGAAAGCATGCTTTAGGTGTTAGAACAAGAAATAAGAAAAAATGGACAAGTAAGTTAATAGTTCAAAGAAGAATTAAGAAAAAGAGAAAATAATATGTCAAGAAGTTTAAAAAAGGGTCCACATGTTGACCAAAGATTAATTGAAAAGATGAGTAAAGTAAAGCCAGATGATGGTCCTATTAAAACATGGTCAAGGGCTTGTACGATAAGTCCAGAGATGATAGGATACACTTTTGCTGTACACAATGGTAAAGAATTTATACCAGTTAGAGTTACAGAGGAAATGGTGGGACATAAATTAGGAGAGTTTTCTCCTACTACTAAATTTTCAAGACATGGAGGTAAAATGCAAAGAGAATTAGAAAAGAAATAATAAAATATATGGCATACCAAGTTAAATTAAAATATTTACATATATCGCCAAGGAAAGTAAGATTAGTTGCTGATGCGGTAAGAGGAAAAAAAGTTGATGAAGCTCAAAGTATTTTGGGATTCACTGTTAAAAAAGCATCTTTACCTATTTTAAAATTATTGAATTCTGCAATAGCTAATGCAAAAGGAAAAACTGATAATTTGTTTGTTTATAAGATTACGGTTGATGAGGGCCCAGCAATGAAAAGAATTTTACCTAGAGCTAAGGGAAGAGGAGATGTTTTAAGAAAAAGATCATCACATGTTACTTTGGTTTTAGACGAAATTAAAGATAATAAAAAGAAAAAGAAATGAGCCACAAAGTCCATCCAAAAATATTTAGAATAAAAGGAATAGCTGATTGGTTATCTCATGGATATTATGGAAAAGATCCAAAGATAAATCTTAAGGAAGATTTTATTATTAGAGATTTTTTAAAGAAAAAATTGAAAGAATTTAATGTTGAAAAGATTGAGATTGAAAGATATTCTGATAAAACAAATATTGTAATTTATTCTTCAAGACCAGGGTTAATTATTGGTCGAGGAGGAGAAGGAGTAGAAAGATTAAGAATGGTAACCCTAAAAGAGATATTTAAAAAGAATAAGTTGACTTTGAAAGAATTAAAAGATCTTTCCAAAAAAGTAAAGATGGAAATTAAAGAGGTTCCTAATCCTTGGACTTCATCTGAATTAGTTGGACAATGGGTTGCTCAAAAGATTGAAAAAAGAAATCCATTTAGAAAAACAATCAAACAAGCAATTGAAAAAGTAATGGTTAATAGAAATGTTAAAGGAGTTAAATTTGAAATATCAGGAAGATTAGATGGTGCTCAGATTGCAAGAAAAGAGTGTTTAGAAAAAGGAAGATTGCCAAGACAAACCATTAGAGCTGATATTGATTATGCTTTAACTGAGGCAAGATGTATTTATGGAACGATTGGAATTAAGGTTTGGATATATAAGGGAGAGAAATTTGAACAATAATTATCATGCTTATACCAAAAAAAGTAAAACATAGAAAACATCAGAAAGGAAGAAGAATTAAAAGGCTTGTTGAGACAAGAGGAACAAAAGTTAGTTTTGGTAGTTTTGGATTAAAAGCAACAACAGCAAAATGGGTAACAAGCAATCAAATTGAAGCAGCAAGAAGAATGATTATTCGTTATTTAAGAAAAGGAGGAAAGTTATGGATTAGAATATTTCCAGACAAAGTAATAACAAGAAAGGGACAAGAAGTTCCTATGGGAGGAGGTAAAGGAGCTCCTGATCATTATGTTTTTCCAGTAAAACCAGGTAGAATGATTTTTGAATTAGAAGGAATAGAAGAAAAAGATGCAAAAGAAGCTTTTAGAAAAGCAGGAGATAAGTTGCCAATTAAGACAAAATTTGTTAAGAAACAGTAGTATGAAAAATAAAGAATTAATGGAAAAAACTGAAAAAGAATTAAAAATGCTTTTAGAGGAAAAGAAAAGTAAAATAGAAGAAGCTTGTTTTAAGGTTGCTGCTTCTGGAATTAAAAACGTGAAAGAAATAAAAGGACATAAAAAAGATATTGCTAGGATTTTAACCATTATTAATAAAAAATAACATGCCAAAGAAAAAATTAACAGGAATAATAGTTTCTAACAAAATGGAAAAGACCGTTGTGGTTAAGGTTGAAAGCATTAAAGAACATCCTATTTATAAAAGAAGATTTAAGGTGCATAAAAAATATAAAGCCCATGTGGGAAATAGTAATGAATTTATTATTGGAGAAAAAGTATTAATTCAAGAATGCAAACCAATAAGTAAAGATAAGACATGGGAAGTAATTGAAAAAATAAGTAAATAATATGATTCAGACAAGATCAATGTTAAAAGTAGCCGATAATTCGGGAGCAAAGGTTGCACAATGCATTCGTGTTTTAGGTGGAACAAGAAAAAGATATGCTTCTTTGGGTGATATTATTGTGGTAACAGTTAAATCAGCTGAACCAAGAAAAGGAGTAAAAAAACATCAAGTAGTGCGTGCAGTAGTAACAAGACAAAAACAACCTAAAAGAAGAAAAAATGGGACATATATTAAATTTGACGATAACGCAATTGTTATTCTTGAAGGAACAAGTAAAGAGCCAAAAGGTACAAGAATTTTAGGACCAGTGGCAAGAGAAGTAAGAGAAAAAGGTTTTGAAAAAATATCAACCATGACAAAAGATTTAGTATGAAGATAAAAAGAAATGACCAAGTATTGATAATTTCTGGAGATGACAAAGGAAAGAAAGGGAAGGTTTTGAAAGCATTTCCAAGCGAAAGGAAGATTTTGGTTGAAGGAGTAAGTTTAACAACTAAACATGTTCGTCCTAAGAAAAGTGGACAAAAAGGACAAATTGTTAAAAGTCCAAGAGCAATTAATGTTTCAGTTGCTAAAATAATTTGTCCAAAATGTGGGAAAAGTACAAGGGTCGGTTATGAGATTAAAGGAGAAAAGAAAAATCGCATTTGTAAGAAATGTGGTTCTCAAATTTAAGAATATGTCAGAATTAAAGCAAAAATACGAAAAAGAAGTTATTAAAGGAATGCAAGATAAGTTTCAGTATGGAAATAAAATGGCTGTTCCTAAAATTATTAAGGTTATAATAAACACTGGTTTTGGTAAAATTGTTTCTCCAAAAACAAAAGACGAACAAAAAAGATTTAATGAATATGTTGTGGAAAATATCAGTTTAATAGCAGGACAAAGACCAGTTTTAACAACCGCAAGAAAATCAATTTCATCTTTTAAATTAAGAGAAGGAAATATAATAGGAGCAAAGGTTACCCTAAGAGGTAAGAAAATGTATGATTTTTTAGAAAAATTGATTAATAATGTAATGCCCCGTGTAAGAGATTTTAGAGGTATTTCAACTAAAATCATTGATAAAAATGGAAATATGAATTTAGGAATCAAAGAACATATTGTTTTTCCAGAAATATCTCCAGAAAAATCACCAGTAATATTAGGACTACAAATTACAATAGTAACAAATGCTAAGTCAAAAGAAGAGGGCATAGAATTGTTTAAACTTCTTGACTTTCCAATGAAGAAAAGTTAAAGTCAGATTATGCCAAAATTATCACAAATAGTTAAGTCAGCAAAAAAACCAAAGTTTTCAACAAGAGAAGTGAAGAGATGTTTTAAATGTGGGAAAAAAAGAGGATACATTAGAAAATTTGGTTTATGTAGGATATGCTTTAGAGAAATGGCTAACCGTGGAGAAATTCCCGGAATTAAAAAAAGTAGTTGGTAATTATATATAATATTATGGATCCAATAGCAGACATGATCAGTTCAATCAATAACGCAAATGCTGTTTTTAAAAAACAAATGGTAGTTTACCCATATTCTGATTTTAAATTTAGCATTTTAGAAGCTTTGAAAAAAGAAGGTGTTATCGGTGATATTGAAAAAAAAGGAAGATTAACAACAAAAAGAATTATAGTTAATTTGAAATATAATGAAGATGGAAGTCCTGTTTTAACTAAAATTAAATTAGTGTCAAAACAAGGACAAAGAATTTATAAGCAAGTAAAAGAAATTAAGAAAGTAAAATCAGGTCATGGTTTTGCCATTATTTCTTCTTCTAAAGGTTTAATTACTGATAAAGATGCCAAGAAGATGAAAATAGGTGGTGAAGTGATTTGTGAAATTTGGTAATATGTCAAGAATAGGAAAACAACCAGTAATAATAGTGCCAGGAGTGGAAGTAAAAGAAAGTGAAGGTCGCATTGATGTTAAGGGTCCAAAAGGACAATTGTTTTTAGAAGTTCCTTCAGAGCTTAAAATAGAAATTAAAGACAATGAAATTACTCTTTCTCCTTTAAAAGAGGACAAAAGAACAAAGTCTTTATGGGGATTAATGAGAACTTTAACTGCAAATATGATTGAAGGGGTAACCAAAGGTTTTGAAAAAAGACTAGAAATTAATGGTGTGGGTTTTAAAGCAAGAGTTGAGGGAAAAGATTTGTTTTTAGATGTTGGTTATAGCCATCCAGTAAAAGTAGATGCAGAAGAAGGAATTGAATTTAAAGTTGAGAAAAATATTATTATTGTAACCGGAATTGATAAAGAGTTAGTGGGTCAAGTAGCAGCAAAAATAAGAAGAGTAAAAAAACCTGAACCATACAAGGGTAAAGGAATTAAGTATATTGACGAAGTAATTAAAAGAAAGCTTGGTAAAAAAGCAGCTGGAGGTTAATATAATTTGTGATTATGTTGGAAACAAAAGAAAAAAGAATAAAAAGACATAAAAGAGTAAGAGCTAAAATTAAAGGTAGTTTAAATATACCCAGACTTTGTGTTTTTAGGTCTAATAATCATATTTATGCACAATTGATTAATGATGAACAAGGAAAAACAATAGTTTCAGTTAATGACACAGGATTAAAAGGAAAAAAACAAGAAATCGCTAAGCAAGTAGGAACTAATTTAGCCTTAAAAGCAAAAGAAAATAAAATTAATAAAATTGTTTTTGACAGAGGAGGTTATAAATATCATGGTCGGGTTAAGGCTTTAGCAGAAGGAGTAAGAGAAGGAGGAATTAAGTTTTAAAAAATATGTTTAAAAAAGAAAAAAATCAAAGACCATTTAAAGAAGTCAAAAAAGATGATATTGAATCTAAGCTTTTAGATTTAGCGAGGGTAACTAAGGTTACTGGCGGAGGAAAGAATTTAAAGTTTAGAGCTGTGATTGTTGCTGGAGATAAAAAAGGAAAAGTAGGAATTGGTGTTGCCAAGGGTCTTGATGTTTCTCAAGCAGTTGAGAAAGCAACAAAATTAGCAAGAAAGAACATGAAAGAAATTGTTATTATTGACGGAACTATTCCTTATGAAGTACAGGCTAAGTTTGGACCATCAGTAATTTTATTAAAACCACAGAAAAAAGGAAGAGGACTTGTTGCTGGGGGAACAGTAAGAGTTGTTTGCTCTTTAGTCGGAATTCAAGATATATCATCAAAAATTTTAAGCAGAACAACAAATAAGTTAAATAATGCAAAAGCAACAATGAAAGCATTAGAAAAATTAAAGAAATAAAATGCAGATACACGAATTAAAACCAAAAAATAAACCACAAGAAAAGAAAAGAGTTGGTAGGGGTGGGAAAAAAGGAACTTATTCTGGAAAAGGAGTAAAAGGACAAAAATCAAGAGCTGGTGCAAAATTTAAGCCCTTAATTAGAGGTTGGATTAAAAGATATCCCAAATTAAGAGGATATAGATTTAATGTTCGATCTGAAAATGCAATTGTTAACATAGAAACATTAGAAAAGAAATTTAATTCAGGAGACACTATTAGTCCTGAAATATTAGTTAAGGCTAAAATTATTAGCAGAGCTAGTGGTAGTAAAATTCCTTTAGTAAAGATTCTTTCAAGAGGAGAATTAACCAAACAATTAACAATTCAAGGCTGTAAAGTTTCTACTAAAGCAAAAGAAAAAATAGAAAAAGCACAAGGCAAAATAATATAAAAAATATTATGTTTAATAAATTAATAGGTGTTCTTAAGTCAAAAGATTTAAGAAACAAAATACTATTTGTTCTTGGGGTGTTTTTGGTTTTTAGAATAATGGCAAATATTCCTGTCCCAGGAATTGATATATTAAGAATTCAAGAATTTTTTGCAAGAAATGAAGCTTTTGGATTATTAAATCTTTTTACAGGAGGAGCCTTAGACAGGGTTTCAATAGTAATGCTTGGACTTGGTCCCTATATTACAGCAACAATTATTTTTCAATTATTAACCTTAATTTTTCCCCAAATTGAAAAAATGTATAAAGAAGAGGGGGAACAAGGAAGACAAAAATTTAATCAATATTCTAGAATCGCATCAATTCCTTTAGCCGCTTTACAAGGATTTGCAATGTTAATGTTTTTAAAGTCTCAAGGAGCTATTGCAGAAATTTCTTTATCTTTAATGGTTGCTTCTGTTTTAACTATAGTAGCAGGTTCTACTATTTTGATGTGGTTAGGTGAATTAATTTCAGAAAAAGGAATTGGTAACGGTGTTTCGCTTTTAATTTTTGCTGGTATTATTGCTAGCTTTCCATCTAATGTTGGACAAATGTTTACTCTATTTGAAGGTAGTCAAATTTTTTACTATATAGCCTTTTTTATATTTGCTTTATTGGTAATTATTGGAGTTGTTTTAATTAATGAAGGAAGAAGAAACATACCTATTTCTTATGCTAAAAGAGTTAGGGGAAATAAATTATATGGAGGAGCTTCAACATATTTACCATTAAATATTAATCCAGCAGGAGTTATTCCAATTATTTTCGCAATCTCTATTTTAATGATTCCAAGCATGTTAGCTAATTTTTTAAATATTGATTGGCTTAGTGATATTATGCAAAACCCACTTATTCATGGAATTTTATATTTTATATTAGTTTTTGTTTTTACTTTTTTCTATACTGCTGTTACATTTGACCCTAAAAATATTTCATCTAATTTACAAAAAATGGGAGGATTTGTTCCAGGAATAAGACCAGGACAAAATACAGCAGAATATTTACAAAGTATTTTGAGTAAAGTTTTAATAATTGGAGCAACATTTTTAGGTCTTGTTGCTGTTATGCCTTCAATAATTCAAGCCTTTACAGGGGTTCAACAATTTTCATTTTTAATTGGTGGAACATCTCTTTTGATTATTGTTAGTGTTGCTTTAGAAACAATGAAACAAATTAATTCTCAATTAGAAATGAGAGAATACGATTCTTAATTATGGAAAATCCTTTAATCATTATTTTATTAGGAAAAGCAGGAGCAGGAAAAGATACCCAAATGGAGCTTTTGCGAGAAAAGATGGGCTTAGATTATATTGGTAGTGGAGAGTTACTAAGAGAAAGAAAAAAAATTGATGATTTTACGGGAAATAAAATATCTCAAACAATTGATAATGGGGGATTGGTTTTAACGCCAGTGGTTTTTCAATTATGGATTAAAAAACTCGAAGAATTAAAGAACAGAGGAGACGTTAAAGGAATAATAATAGATGGTTCTCCTAGAAAAATTAAAGAAGCGTTTTTATTAGATGAAGCATTGGAGTGGTATGAATGGAATAAAAATATAAAAGCCTTACTAATAGATATTTCAGACAAAGAAGCAATAGAAAGAATTGAAAAAAGAAAATATTGTAGTCAGTGTAAAGAAATCTATATTTATGATGGAAAGGTTGAAAAATGTTCTAAATGCGGAGGAGAATTAATACAAAGAGAAGATGATCAAATAGATGGTATTAAAAAAAGATTGGATTGGTTTAAAAAAGAAGTAGAACCAGTAATTGATTATTATAAAGAAGGAGATCGTTTGATTGCAATAGATGGAGAACAATCAATAGAAAAAGTTTTTGAAGATATTTTGAAAAAATTATGATTGCAATTAAAACTAAAGAAGAAATACAAGTAATGAAGCAAGGAGGAATGATATTAGCAAATGTAATGGATGAGCTAGAAAGAGAAGTTAAAATTGGAGTAAGTGGAGATTATTTAGAAAAAAAAGCACAAGAATTAATAACTAAAGCAGGAGGAAAATGTAATTTTAAGGGTCAAGATGGTTTTCCATCTTGTCTTTGTTTTTCTATAAATCAAGAAATTGTTCATGGGTTACCAAATAAGATTGCTAAAGACGGAGATATTTTAAGTTTAGATTTAGGTATTTTTTTTCCTTTAAGTAAGTTTATTTCTGGAAAAATTGATGAAAAGAAATACCCAAATTTAAAAAATGGACTTCATACTGATATGGCTAGAACTTTTTTAATTGGAGAGGTTGATTTAGAAATACAAAGATTAGTCAGGGTTACTAAAAAAGCACTTAAGAGAGGAATTAAAAAAGTAAGACCAGGAGTTACTTTTGGAGATATTGGAGAGACGATTGAAAGATATGTTGTTAAACAAGGATTTGATGTTGTTAGAGAGCTGTGTGGTCATGGTATAGGAAAAGACCTTCACGAAGAACCAGATGTTTTAAATTTTGGAGAAAGACATTCAGGAAGCGTTTTAAAAGAAGGTATGGTTTTTTGTATTGAGCCAATGGTTTCTATTGGAGACACAAGGATTAAAAAAGGAAAAGATGGTTATTCATATATAACAAAAGATAATTCTTTTTGTGCTCATTTTGAACATATGATTGCTGTAACTAAAGACGGATCAGTTATCTTGACAGAATAGGAAAACAGACTTATATTGAAATAGGTAAATTTAAAATTTGCCAGGAGAAATGAGATTGGACCCAGACTATTCAGT
>JAQUWR010000016.1:0-1278 GCA_028692745.1 Minisyncoccota bacterium | reverse complement strand
GTTCTTCCGAGAACAGTGAACCTAAGGTTCCAAAAGGAACTAAACGGTCAGAGAGCGTTAGCAGCAGCAGAAAGGTTACTAGCATATAGACGGTAACCTTCTTTTTTTATTTAAAAAATGTTAATATATGTATATGAACAAAAAAACAGAATTAAGGTATGATTTGTTAACTAATGATTGGGTTATTGTTGCACCAAAAAGAAAGCTAAGATTAAAAAAGACAAATGATTGTCCTTTTTGTAATATTGAAGGTCAAGAAAAGCCAATTTTAATTTTTAATCAAGGTAAAAAAGTCAACGACTTAAAAAAATGGACCACAGTAGTTATTCCTAATAAATATCCAGTTTTTAACTTAAAAGAAAAGATTAAAGAAAAAAAAGAAAACAAATTTCATTTAAAAATTACTTCTGGAGGATTTCATGAAATTGTTGTTACCAAAGAACATAATAAACCAATAGTTCAATTGAGTATTAAAAGGATTCAAGAATTAATTTCTTGTTACAAAGAAAGATATGATGAATTAAAAAACTATGATTTTGTAAAATATATTTTAATCTTTCAAAACCATGGAAAAGAAGCTGGAGCAAGTCAAGATCATCCGCATTCTCAAATATTAACATCTCCACTAATTGATAAAGAGTTAAGCATAATTCTTTCTAATTCTAAAGAATATTTTGAGAAAAACAATTCTTGTTTGCAATGTAAAATTAATAAAGAAGAAAAGAAATTTAAAAAAAGAGTTGTTTTCGAAAATAATGATTTTATTGCTTTTTGTCCTTTTGCCCCTAAGTTTCTTTTTCAAGTTACTATTTCTCCTAAAAAACACTCAGCTTCTTTTGAGGAAATAACAGAAAAACAAATAAAAAGTTTAGCTGAAATTTTTAAAGAAATTTTAATTAGATATAATATTGTTTTAGATAAACCAGCATATAATTTTTATTTACACAGCGCTCCTTGCAAAGAAGGTTCTTGTAGTGCATATTTTCATTGGTATTGGAATTTTTTTCCAAGAATTAGTAAATTAGCTGGTTTTGAAATGGGAGCTAATATGGAAATATTAACTATTACGCCAGAAGACCAAGCAATGTTTTTAAGAAAAAAGAAACATGTTTGAAGAATTGAAAACAATTTTAATTGCCATGACACCAATATGTGAATTAAGGGGAGCAATTCCAATTGCTTTATTTCAATATGATTTAAGTTTATTATCAGCTTTTTTTTATTCTGTTTTGGGAAACATGATTCCTGGTATTTTTTTGTTATTATATTTAGAAAAAG
>JAQUWR010000027.1 GCA_028692745.1 Minisyncoccota bacterium | reverse complement strand
GCATAACAATTAGCATCAGCTCCACCATCTATTCCGGAACAAACCCAATCCCATGGACCTGTACCAGTTACTTCTGAAGGTGTACCGGCATCACAAAGATCACTTGAAGGAGCTGATTCAAAGGTTCCCATATGAGAAACTCCACACACGCCATCAGTTAATTCAGCCTGGACAGACTCTGAGAATAAAGGATTATACATTAAAAAAAGAAAGAAGAGTAAACAAACTAATTTTTTGTTAAAAACCATCGCCCCATTTTGTTATTTTTTATTTATCATTATTTATTCTTTAAAAACAAGGCCATCTCAACTAACCTAGAAGAATAACCCCATTCATTGTCATACCAAGACAATAATTTAATCATATTTCCATTAACTCTAGTAAATTCTAAATCAAAAATGGAAGAAAAAGTATTTCCAATAAAATCAGATGAAACTAATGGATTCTCTTCTGCAAATAATATTCCTTTAAATTCTCCTTTATCTGAATTCTTTTTAAATAAAGCATTAATTTCTTCAATTGTTGTCTCTTTTTTAACTTCACAAACCAAATCAACTAAAGAAACAACTGGTGTGGGAACTCTTACAGCAATACCGTCTAATTTTCCAGAAACAGAAGGAATTACTTTGCCAATTGCTTTGGCTGCTCCAGTAGTTGTAGGAATAATGTTTGTTCCTGCTGTTCTTGCTCTTCTTAAGTCTTTATGGGGTAAATCTAAAAGTCTTTGATCGTTGGTATATGAATGAATCGTAGTCATAAATCCTTTATTAATTCCAAACTCATTTTCAATTATTTTAATCAAAGGAGCTAAACAATTAGTAGTGCAAGAACCCATATCAATTATTTCCTCTCCCTTATATTCATTAGCATTAACACCTAAAATATACGAAGGAATGTCATCTGATTTAGCGGGAGCAGAAATTATTACTTTCTTTGCCCCAGCAGTAATATGCTTAAATGCTCCTTCTTTGTCTCTAAAAACTCCTGTACACTCTAAAACAACGTCTACTTCTAAATCTTTCCATGGAAGACTTTCAGGATCTTTATTAGAAAAAAGTTTTATCTTTTGTTTACCGACAACCATCTCATCTCCTTTTAAAGAAACCTCTCCATCAAATCTACCGTAAGCAGAATCATACTTAAAAAGATGCATTAAGGTTTCATTATCAGTTAAATCATTAATCGCTACCACCTCTAAATCAATATCTTTTTCTAAGATAATTTTTAAAACACATCTTCCGATTCTTCCGAATCCATTTATTGCTATTTTTGCCATATGTTTTATGCTTAATTAATCTTCAATTCCTAATTTTTCACAAATTTTATTTCTATCAAAACCAACAATAAATTCTCCATTAATATCTAAAACAGGAAGAGTAGTTTGTTTTGTTTTTTCAACCATCTCTTCTCTTGATTTTTCATCTGCAGAAACATCAACCTCTTCTATTTCGATTCCTTTTTCTTCTAAAAATCTTTTTAAAGTTAAACAATATGGACAAATTGGTGTTGAAAATATTCTAACTTTCATTTTTTTATATATTATTTTAATTTATTATATATTTTATCATTTCCTCTATTTTAAGCAAGCGGTTATACTTACAAATCCTTTCTCCTCTTGCTGGAGCCCCTGACTTCATATGATCTGCATTAATTCCTACTGCTAAATCAGAAATAAAATCGTCGGTAGTTTCTCCTGAGCGATGAGAAACAACTGTTTTCCATCCATACTCTTTAGCTAAGTTAGCAGAAGCAATTAATTCTGTAACTGTTCCTACTTGATTTAATTTTAATAAAACAGCATTGCAAGAATCTTTTTCTTTAGCTTTTTTAATATATTCAACATTACTAACTAATAAATCATCTCCAATAATCATAATATCTTTTCCCATTTTCTTTGTTATCTCTGAAAAGCCCTTCCAATCATTTTCTTCTAAAGGATCTTCTATTCCAATAATAGGATAAGAAGATATTAAATCACTGTAATACTCAATAAATTCATCTTTATTATAGGCCCCTGTGCTTAATGAATAATATTCGTCTTTAAAAAAACTCGAAGCAGCAACATCAAGCACTATACTTACCTTTTCTTCAAACCCTGCATCTTCTATTGCTCCTATAATATTCCCCAATGCAACCTCTGGCACATCAATTGGTGGAGCAAAACCTCCTTCGTCTCCAACATTAATTGCATTAGCTGAATAATTTGTTTTTAATTTTAATTTTAAAGCATAGTAAATCTCTGAAGCTATTCTTAATTCTTCTTTAAAGCTTTCTGCATTAGGAACAATCATGAATTCTTGAAAGCTAAGATTATTTCCAGCGTGTTTTCCTCCATTAATTACATTGAAACAACATTTAGGTATCTTATATTTTCTCTTGTATCTTCCTGAAAATAATAAAGAAATATATTCATATAATTCAAGATTTTTAGATTTAGCTCCTGCCCTACAAACAGCCATTGATATTCCTAAAATACTATTAGCTCCTAACTTTGACTTATTAGAAGTTCCATCTAGATCAATCATTAGTTTGTCTATTTGTTCTTGATCTTCTGGATCAAGACCAATAATTTTTGGTCCAATTACTTTATTTATAACATCAACTGCTTTTAAAACTCCTTTTCCTCCAAACCTTGTTCCCCCATCTCTTAATTCAATGGCCTCTCTTTCTCCTTTTGAAGCTCCTGCAGGAACGCTATCAATAAAAATATTGTCATCAGTAATACACTCTACTTCAATAGTAGGATTTCCTCTTGAGTCAAGAATTTCTCTTGCTTTAATTTCTTTAATTAGAGCCATATTCTTTAATTAAATAATTATATGCATATATTGCTGCTTGAGCACCTTCTCCACAAGCAGTTACTATTTGTTTTACTTTTCCATTATTAATATCTCCTGCTGCAAAAAGTCCTGGTGTTTTAGTTTCCAATGTTTCAAAATTAACTAATATCTCCCCTCTTTCATTAATATCAACTAAATCTTTTGCAAAAGAAGCATCAGGCACGTATCCAATTTGAACAAAAACACCATCAGTCTTAATTAATCCCTCATTATATAATATTTCTTCGACAAAATTTGTTCCCTTAATTTCTTTAACAATAGCATTAACAATTACTTGAATCCCTGCATTACTTGCTCTTTCCTGAATTTCTTTACTTGCTCTTGATTTTTCTCCTTGCTCTAATATTGTTACATCTAATGCGTATTTTTTTAAAAATATTGCTGTTTCAAAACCAGCTTCTCCTCCTCCAATAACAACAACTTTCTTTTTTGA
>JAQUWR010000026.1 GCA_028692745.1 Minisyncoccota bacterium | reverse complement strand
GTTCGGCAATAAAAAAGAGAACTGTTAAGAATGTAGATATTCTTTTAATAACAAGTAGAAATATCCATGATAAAGATATTTTTAAAATTGTGGATAAAGAGTATTTTATTGGAAAATATAATGATTGTTATACATTTAATATTAAAAATATTTTGTTTAACATAACAGCTGTTAGTATTAAGGATTTTGATATCTATTTTAATAAAACCCATTAGGGGATATTTATGTCAAATATTCGACATAAATTGCTTGATTTCTTTACAATATTTATATATACTTATTATATATGAACAAGTATATACAAAAGATTAAAGAGTTTCGTTTGGAAAGAGGTTTTTCACAAGATCAAATTGCAAAAGCAATCGGTGTTTCTCGTCCCACATATACAGCCATTGAATCTGGCAAACAAGAACTTAGCTTAGAAGAAGCAAAAAAGCTTGCAACTCTTTTTGGTATTGGCGTTGATGAGCTCTTGTCTGGAAGTATTCCTAATATCCAAAAGTACAAACACATGATTCTTACATTCTTACGCACCAATGTTTCAAAAGACGGAAAGATTCCAAAAACAAAACTTGCTAAATTGCTTTACCTTGCTGACTTTGCTTGGTTTTATCATTCTCTTGAGAGTATGAGCGGAATGCAATACAGAAAGATTGTTTATGGACTAGTGCCAGATATATTCTTTCGTGTCTTAGATGAGCTTGAAGAAGATGGAAAGATTATTATTGACCGCAAGTGTGATGATGGTAAAGACATGTTTCTTGTTAGTGAGTCAGAAAGCAATAAGAATGAAAAGATTCAAACAATTTCTACTGAAGAAAAAGATTTAATGAAAAAGATTGCAGAAAGGTGGAAAGATAAGAAAACTCAAGAGATTGTAAACTTTACACATAATCAATTACCTTATTCCTTGTGCAGAGAAAACGAACTTATTCCATACGAGCTTATTACTCAAGAAGATCCAGACTCAGTATATTAATATTTATGGAAAGTAATTACTTAGTACAAATTGAAGGCTTTGCAGAAAGACACTTCATTAAAAGCTTTGAGAAGAAATACAAGGGACACTGGGATATTACTTTGCGTGCTATAATCTTCGAACTTGAACGTATTGATAATCTTTTACTTACTAGTAAGGCAGACATTATAATTGATAAAGAGAATATAAGAATAGTAAAAACTGAATTTAAAATAGCAGGATCAAAAGAATCTACAAAGACGTCAGGGAATAGATGCATTGTTGCGTGGCACAAAGAAGATAAATTAGTTTCTGTATTATTAGTGTATGGTAAAACAGATTTATCAAGTGGTAATAAGGAAACAGATGAATGGAAAAGAATGATAAGAGAAAACTATTCTCAATATGAGCATTTGTTTTAGGTGAGCGGTTCTAAGAAGCGATTAATAAAATAAGGATTTTATTGGTGTTGATTGAATAGGATACATAAGGTATCCTTAAATTGTACATTTAAGGATATTATATGATTATATGGTAATCTTTAGGAATGAATCATTTATAGCCACTCTTAAAATTAATTAAATGAAGCAAGCACAAGCTCTTAAAATTTTAACATCAGGAGAAAATGTGTTTTTAACTGGTTCTGCTGGAACGGGGAAGACTTTTTTATTAAATGAATTTATTAAATATCTTAGAAAAGAAAAGATAAAGGTTGGAATTACTGCTTCTACTGGAATAGCATCTACTCATCTTAATGGAAGCACCATTCATTCATGGTCTGGAATAGGGATTTCTAAAGATTTTAATAGCTTAAGCATCAAAAGGCTTTTAAAAAAGAAAAATCCTAAGCTGAAAGAAATAAAAGAAACAAAGGTTTTAATAATTGATGAAATATCAATGCTTGATGCTACGCGATTGGATTTAATAGATAGAGTATGCAAAGAAATAAAAGACCCGTTTCTTCCTTTTGGCGGAATTCAAGTTGTGTTCTGTGGTGATTTCTTTCAATTACCACCGATTGATGACAATAATGAAGAAAGATCACAATTTGCATATAATGCGCTTTCTTGGGATAAGGCAAAATTAAAGATTTGCTATTTAGAAAAACAATTTAGGCAAAACGATAAGAATTTTAGCAAAATATTGAATAATATTAGAGGCAATAAAGCAGATGAAAATACGATTGATAAACTTAAAGAAAGGTTGAATAAAAATATCTATGGTTGTGATAAAGTTACTAGGATATATAGTCACAATAAAAATGTTGATGCAATCAATGAATTTGAATTATCAAAGATTAAAAAGAAAGAGGTAACATATAATATGTCTTTTCGTGGTCCTGAAAAATTAGTAAATTCTTTGAAGAAGAATTGTCTTGCTCCGGAAGCATTAAAGCTTAAGGAGGGAGCAATTGTAATGTTTTTAAAAAATAATCCAAAAGAAGGATATGTTAATGGAACCATGGGAATAGTTGTTGGTTTTGAAGAAAGATGGCCAATTGTTAAAACAGTTAAAGGAAAACATATAGCAGTATCAACAGCGAAGTGGAACATTGAAAAAGACGAAGAAATATTGGCTAGTGTTGAGCAAATTCCTTTAAAATTAGCATGGGCAATTACCATTCATAAAAGCCAGGGGATGAGTCTTGATGTTGCTGAAATTGACCTTAGTAATTCTTTTGAGTATGGTATGGGGTATGTAGCGTTATCAAGAGTAAAGACATTAGACGGGATTAAATTATTGGGGATTAATAAAAGTGCTTTATTGGTAAACGAAGATGTTGTTAAAAAAGATATAGAGTTTGTGAATTTATCAAAACAAGCTGAAAAGTTATAATAATAATTGTTTCATCGTGATTATTAAATAATTAAAAGAAATAAAAGAAAACAAATGTATTTATTCTTCGACACAGAAACAACTGGTCTTCCTCGTAATTATAAAGCACCAATAGAAGATTTGGATAATTGGCCAAGGCTAGTTCAACTTGCATGGCTTCTTTATGATAACAATGGAGAAGAAGTATTAAGTAAAGACTATATCATTAAACCAGAAGGCTTTTTAATTCCTGATGATTCAGCAATGATACATGGAATTACAAATGAAAAAGCTATTGTTTGTGGAAAAGATTTGATTGATGTTTTGTGTGATTTTAATGAAGCAGTAGAAGAAACTGATTTTTTGATTGGTCACAATATTGGTTTTGATGAAAAGATAATTGGAGCAGAGTTTTTAAGAAAAGGAATAGAAGCTTGTTTTGTTAATAAGGCTAGGTTTTGTACAATGGAAGCTTCAACTAAGTTTTGTGCAATAAGTAGTAAGTATGGATATAAATGGCCTAAGTTATCAGAATTACATTACAAGCTTTTTGAATCAGACTTTGAAGAAGCACACAATGCAAGAGTGGATATTAAGATAACAGCTAAGTGTTTTTGGGAAATGAAGAAAAGGGGAATAATAGGGATATAGGCTTGCAATTTTATATAATGAAAAA
>JAQUWR010000001.1:63998-71462 GCA_028692745.1 Minisyncoccota bacterium | reverse complement strand
AGTTAGACATTAATTAAAATTTATACTATACTTTGAAATTATGGAAAACATAATTGAAGTTAAAAATTTAATAAAAGATTTTAATGGTTTTAAAGCTGTTAGAAATATTTCTTTTAATGTTAAAAAAGGAGAGATATTTGCTTTTTTAGGACCAAATGGAGCGGGGAAGACAACTACTATTAAAATGCTAACAACACTTTTGAGACCAACAAAAGGAGAAATAAAAATTAATGGTTTTGATCCAGTAAAACAGCAAGATCAAGTAAGGCATTCTTTTGGTATTGTTTTTCAAGATCCAAGTTTAGATGAAGATCTAACTGCTAAAGAAAATATGGAAATTCATGGATTTCTTTATGGAATGGATGCTGATATTTTAAACAAAAGAATTGAAGATTTATTAAAAATGGTTGAACTTTGGGAAAAAAGAGATGAACAAGTGAAATGTTTTTCAGGAGGAATGAAAAGAAGACTTGAGATAGCCAGAGGTTTTCTTCATCATCCTAAAGTATTATTTTTAGATGAGCCAACTTTAGGATTAGATCCACAGACTAGAAATTTAATGTGGGATTATGTTAAAGATTTAAACAAGAAAGAAAACACAACAGTATTTTTTTCAACTCATTATATGCAAGAAGCAGAAAGAGTTTCTGATAAAATAGCAATTATTGATTATGGAAAAATTATTGCTCAAGGCACAGTGGAAGAACTAAAACAAAAAACAAATACAAAATCACTAGAAGATGCTTTTTTGTTTTTTACAGGAAAATCTATTAGAGCAGAATCTGAAAAATCAGAAAAATGGCATAATTTTAAAAGAAGATAAGCATGATAAAAACAATATATATACTTTGGTTAAGAGAAGTAAAAAAATATTTTAGGTCTAAATCAAGAATAATCGGTTCTTTGGGTCAGCCTTTACTTTTTATGATTGCGCTTGGTTTTGGTTTTGGTTCTATTTACGAAAAAGCAGGAGGAGGTAATTATTTAGAGTTTCTTGTTCCTGGAATAATTGCCATGAGTATACTTTTTACAGCTGTTTTTTCAGGCATAGAGATTATTTGGGATAGAAAGTTTGGATTTTTAAAAGAAACTTTAGTTGCTCCAGTTTCAAGATTTGAAATCATGATAGGAAGATCTTTAGGCGGAGCAACAGTAGCGGTTTTTCAAGGAATACTTGTTCTTATTATTTCTTTTTTTATTGGTTTTAGAATTGAAAACTATTCAATGATTTTATTGGCAATAGTTTTTATGTTTATGATTGCATTATTATTTACAGCCCTAGGAACAGCAATTGCTTCTTCTATGGAAGATATGCAAGGATTTCAATTGATAATGAATTTTTTAATAATGCCCATATTCTTTTTGTCAGGATCATTATTTCCTTTAAATGAGCTTCCTAATTTTTTACAAAAAATAACATATTTTAATCCATTATCTTATGGTATTGATGGTTTAAGAGGAGTTTTGGTTAATACAGTTTATTTTAGTATAAGCACGGACATCGTTGTTTTAGGAATAATTATAGTTTTACTTAATATTTTGGGTGGGTATTTATTTTCTAAAATTCAAATATAAAAAGCCCCTAATATTTAGCGGCTTATAACAATCAAGGAAAAATTTAATGAAGTTTTTTGCCCCATTCTTCAAAGCTCCATCCCGGACAATTGGTTTGAGAGTTGAATTGATAGTGAGGAGCGACCTTTACGCTTGGAACAACTTTTTTTACGTTATCAATAACACAATTAGCTGATCTGATTTGTTCCTCTGTTGGGGTGTCATTTTCAGGGTTGTCCAGAATAAAAGTCATTGAAAAGCTTTCACAGTTAGCTTCCCAGTTGCCTAGACTCCAAGCAATCTGATAAGGACAAAGACCGTCTTTTGTTTGGACCAAAGAAGAGTCAAGACCTTTTACTACGGTTCCATCAGGGTAAATCATCCAGTGGAATGGATAATATACTTCTTTTCCATTAACAATGTGTCCTGAATGAGGCTCTAGTCCTTTAACATAAGGATCATTGTCAACAGAATATCTCCAGATATATTGCCCTTTGTAGATTTCGTTGATTTCTTCTGGGGCCATGTTTTCTGAACTATGAATACCAATATATTTTAGAGGTCTTCTCGCGGCGTCCCAATCAATGCGCCATCTATTATTTTCAGAAAAGACAAACCAAATATCTCTATCTTCTGACAATGTTTTATCGATGTACGGTTGAGGGTTGATATCACTAATCAAATAATAATCTGGTCTTAATGGCCAATCTGTTAAGTGATTAATAATATGTATTTCAGTTGTTTTTTTAATGACAGCCATTTTTATGGCATCATTTTTTAATATTTGGCTTTCAGTATTAATTTTTTCGAAAAGCTTTTCTTTTTGATTGTTTAAATCAGGAATAGCCATTGTTTGGGTTGCGCAAAAACAACACAAACATAAAACAATCAAAACAATAATTCTTTTTTTCATTAAACTCACCCTTATTTTTTAAAAGATCTTTTTTGGTTCGGTTTGCACCTTACCATAATTGGTTTAGAATAGATTAATGTATTTGTCAATTAAGGACACAATCTTTTAACGTCGCGAGGGAAAAGTATTGCTTCTTTAATGCTACTTAAGTTTAAAAGTTGTTTTATGATTCTTTCAGATCCCATACCCCAACCACCATGAGGAGGAATAGCATATTTAAAAGTATTTAAATAGAATTCAAGTCCATTAGGTTTGATTTTCTTTTTTTTCATATTAGTAATTAGTTCGTTGTAGCTGTGAATTCTTTGTCCTCCAGTAGCGATTTCTAGTCCTTTGTATAGCAAATCAAAGCCAAGAGTTTCTTCTGGGTTTTCAGAATTAATCATTGTATAAAATGGTCTATATTCCCAAGGATAATGAGTAATAAAAAGAAAGTCAGAATTAAACTTTTCTTTTGCATATTGTCCTGCTAATTCTTCTCCTTTTGGATCAATGTCAGTATCTTTAGGAATTTCGTAATTATATTCTTCTTTTATTATTTTTTTTAATTCACTTAATTTAATATGAGGAATTTCATCTGGGACCTGAAGGGAATCAATACAATATTCTTTTAAATATTCTTTTCCTTCTTTTTCTATTATTTCAAACATTTTTTTAATAACTTGGTTTAATGTTTTGGTTACATCTTTATAATCTTTAATAAATCCCATTTCAGCGTCTAGACCAATATATTCATTAACGTGTCTTGTTGTAAAATGTGGCTCAGCTCTAAAAACAGAACCTATTTCAAATACTCTTTCAAAAACGCCAACCATTATTTGTTTATATAATTGAGGGCTTTGAGCTAGAGTTGCTTCTTTTTCAAAATATTTTACTTTAAAGAAATTAGCTCCTCCCTCTGTAGCAGCCCCTAATAATTTAGGTGTTTTAATTTCAATAAAATTATTTTCTCTCAATGCTGTTTCATAGCTTTTAAGTAATATGTCGTAAAGTCTAAAAATAGCTTGAACTTTTGGATGCCTTAAAGCTAGGGTTCTATTGTCAAGCAAAGTAACAAGATTTAGATTTAAATCGTTTTTGGCTAAATCAAAAGGTAACTCTTCAATTACACTAGAAACAATTTCTATTTTTTCTCCTTGAATTTCATATCCTCCTTTTGCTCTTTCATCTTTTTTCACCTTACCTTCTAAAACAACAAAGTCTCCTATTTTTATTTCAATTCCTTTTTCAAATACTGTTTGAATTGTTCCTGTATAATCTTGAATAACAAGAAAAACAATATTTCCTAGGTTTCTAATATTAAAAACTCTACCTTTTATTTGGGCTGTTTTTCCTTCTTGTGTAGATATTTGATTAATTAGTGTTCTTTCCATTAAATTAATACTATCACTTTTTGTTTATTTAGAAAAGACCTTTGGTTGACCAATAATCAGGCGATTGTTATAATACACATAAGGGTTAAATTAATAATAATTATAAATATATGTTAGAAAATAAATGGGTTTTACTTACTATTACTATATTGTTAATTTTAAGTCTTTCTTATGTTGTTTTTTATCAAATATCAAAAATTAGCAATCAACCATCTCTTACTCTTCTTTATCCTAATGGTGGAGAAGAAATAGAGGTTGGATCGACTGTGAGTATTAAATGGAAAACTAAAAATATTGCTTCGGAAAATAAAATATCTATTACTATTAGAAAAAGCAATGTTGATGAAAAAATTGAAGGTCAAGAATTTGATCCAATAGTATTTATTAATTTAGATAATGATGGAAGTGAAAATTGGGTAGTTCCTGAAATGTTTAAAACAGGAGACTATATTTTAGAAATTAATAGTTATGAGTCTTTACCGATTATTGATCCGATAAGTGATGAAAGTGATAATTCTTTTAAAATTATTAATCAAGGATATGGTTTAGCTAATCCTGCTTCTCAAAATTGTATAGAAAAAGGAGGAACCTTAATTATTCAAGAAAGAGGAGACGGAGGACAATATGGTATTTGTTTTTTTGAAGACAATAGACAATGTGAAGAATGGGCTTTATTCAACGAAGAATGTCCTGTTAATGGATTAAAGGTTACAGGATACATAACTCCGGCTGCTGTTTATTGTGCTATAACTGGAGGAACTTACACTATTACTGGGAACAGCAATACCGATAACGAACAGGGAAGATGTAAAAAGAATAATAAAGAGTGTGATGTTTGGGACTTATGGAATGGAAAGTGTGATTTGTGAAATAAAAGAGAACCATGGTTGTGTGGTTTTGGAATAATAAAGATTGACAAATTAAGATTAACAGATATAACTAAGAAAAACAGAACTTTTAAAAGGTGATTTAGTTGCAAAGTATTACATATTTTTATGCAAAAAATAAATGTGTGGTGTGTTGTGTAGTTTGCGATAATAAAGAATGTGAATTTTGGGGACAGGCTAAAGAGTGCGAAAGATGTGACAATTTTCAATGTGTAAATAATGGACATATTTGTGATTATGATTGTAAAAATTGTAAAAATATTCATTGTGTAAACAATGTAAGATTTGACCCAATCGAAGAATTCTTTAAACATTGTTAAGACCCTTTTTAAGGGTTTTTTATTTGACAAAATGTTTAAAATGTAATATAGTATGGAAGATATTGAGATCTAAAAAGCGGAATCTCCATATTTGAAGATATCCGTTTTTTTATTAAATTTATGCAAAACAAAACATTTAAAAAAAGATATACAAATAGATTTAGAGGAAAACCATCATATAATAGAGGCAAATCAAGATTTTCTAGCAATAAAATTGATGTTTCAAGATTTATTCAGACAAGTAAATGCGCTCTAGAGGAAGATCCATATATACCAAACAACAAGTTTGTTGATTTTCAGATAGAAGCCTCTTTAAAGTCTAATATCATTAAAAAAGGATACAAAGAGCCAACTCCTATTCAAGACAGAGTAATTCCTTTAATTTTAGAAGGAAAGGATGTTGTTGGAGCTGCTAATACAGGAACAGGTAAAACAGCTGCTTTTTTAATACCAGTAATTAATAAATCAATTATAAATAAAAAAAGCAAAACAATAATTATTGTTCCAACCAGAGAACTTGCTCTTCAAATAGAAAAAGAATTTAATGATTTTACTCGTGGGCTAAGAATTTTTTCTGTTGTTTGTATCGGTGGAACAAATATGGGTAGACAGTTTTCTGATTTAAGGAGATCATATGATTTTGTTATTGGTACCCCTGGAAGAATAAAAGATTTAGTTCAAAGAAAATCAATTAACATGTCTTACTTTGATACAATAATTTTAGATGAAGCAGATAGAATGCTTGATATGGGATTTATTGAGGACATAAAATTTATCATGGAATTAATGCCAGAGAAAAAACAAGCTCTTTGTTTTTCAGCAACAATTCCTTCAGAAGTAGATCAATTAATTAAAAGATTTTTAAAAGAACCAATTAAGATTTCAGTAAAAACTCAAGAATCTTCAGCCAATGTAAATCAAGACGTTGTAAGAATAGGCAGAGAAGATAAATTAGATATTTTGTGCAGCCTTTTATCAAAAGATAATTTTAATAAAGTTATTATTTTTGGAAAGACAAAACATGGTGTAGAAAAATTATCAAGAGAATTAAATAAAAAAGGATTTCGAGTAGAATCTATTCATGGAGATAAAACTCAGGCCAAGAGACAAAAATCATTAAATTTATTTAAAAGAAATCAGGTTAATGTTTTAGTAGCAACTGATGTTGCCGCAAGAGGATTAGATATTGATGATATTACCCATGTTATTAATTATGATTTACCAGCAACTTATGATGATTATGTTCATAGAATAGGAAGAACTGGTAGAGGAAAGAAAAAAGGAGAAGCAATTACATTTATACAATAAAAACAGGGAAAACCCTGTTTTTTTGTTGCATTATTCTTTTACATAATCTATAATATAATAATGTATTCACATTGTTACAATTTTTTATTAATTAAAAGGTTAAAATAACACTTTTTTTGAGGTGTTTTTAAATATATGAAAAATATAAAAAATATTTCTTTAATAATTTTTATTTTATTTGGTTTTATTTTCTTTGTAAATCAAGTTTTTTCAGAAGTTTCAACAGAGAATATTATTTTTCCAGAACTAAGTAAGGCATCTGTTTATCCTAATGTTGTGAAGCAAGGAGAAAAAATATTGATAACTGTTTCAACTACAGATAATTCTTCTGTTAATTCTATCCAAATTAAAATAGGTTCATATTCTTCTACCTCGACTTATGATATGGTTTCTGCGAATAATCCTATTTATATTGATTCCACTGGTTATCATTTTAGAGTTAGTATACCAACAACAGTTCAAGATGGAATATGGAACATAAAACAAATAATTATTACTGATAAATCAGGCAATACTAAAATTTATGAACATGGGATGAACAATCTTTCTCTTTATTTTAAAATTGGACCAACAATAACAACAGAAACAACAGAGTTCACTGTTTGTAATAGTTTTAATTATTCGGACTGGTCAGAATGTTCTTCTAGTAACACACAAAAAAGAGAGATAATTGAAGCTAGTCCATATTTTTGTGTTTATGGGCAACCAGATTCTTTATTAAGAGTTTGTACTAATAATACCAATTCTACGTGTATATATTTTTATTCTGATTGGTCCAGTTGCCAAGCCTCTACAACAGATTCAACAACAGGCACAAGAACAAGAACTGTTATTAGCTCATATCCTGAAGGATGTACTGGTACACCAATAACAACTGAAACATGTACGCCAAGTACTAGTTATTACTGTGAATATACTTATTCTGACTGGTCTGATTGTCAACCTATTGGAACCTCAACAACAATAGGTACAAAAACAAGAACTGTTATTAGTAAGACGCCTGAAAATTGTATTGGCACACCCAAGACAACTGAAACATGTACAATAAATAATTCTACGTGTACATATTTTTATTCTGATTGGTCCAGTTGCCAAGCCTCTACAACAGA
>JAQUWR010000001.1:39194-63898 GCA_028692745.1 Minisyncoccota bacterium | reverse complement strand
ACTTATTCTGACTGGTCTGATTGTCAACCTATTGGAACCTCAACAACAATAGGTACAAAAACAAGAACTGTTATTAGTAAGACGCCTGAAAATTGTATTGGCACACCCAAGACAACTGAAACATGTAAATTAATTACAAGTACTTGCACAGAAGATATTTGGGATTGTGAAGAATGGGGAATTTGTATTAATGGTATTCAAAAACGTTCATGCAAATTAACATTTGATTGTTTAAGTGCGATTACTAGTTCTCCGGTAACAGAAAGATATTGTGTTACTGAGCCGAAACAAGAAAAATGTATTTATGTTTTTTCAGACTGGAGTGAATGTAAAGATGGAATTAGAACAAGAACTATAATATCTAAATCTCCAGAAAATTGTTTGTCTTGGAACCCAGTTATAAAAGAAGAATGTAAGGTAATTTGTTTAGAAGATAAATGGGATTGTGGTGAATGGACGCAATGTTCTTCAGAGGGAAAACAAACAAGAGAATGTAATTTAGTTTATGATTGCGATACTGTTTTAAACAAAACACCAGTAATAGAAAGAGACTGTGTTTATAATAATCCAAGCATTACTCAAACAGTTGATGTTGTTACTTCTTCTCAAGAACAAGAAAAAATACCCGAAGAATGTATTAAGAGTGGATGGACGAATAAATATGATTGTGAAATATATCTTCTTCAGTCAAGGATTGTAAAAGAATGTACTGAAAAGGGAATAAAAACCAAAGAAGAGTGCAGACAATATCTTTTTAATAGTTATGGAAGTCCTTTAAAGTGTCAGGGGTTAAAAGACATAGAATGTAATAAAATTATTGATAATATTATTTTAGCTGATTTTAAAGTTATTAATTTAGATTTAAAGAAAGAGTTAACAGATTCTATTAATAAATCTGCTACAATAAATTATGAAACACAAACATTAACTGTTCAGTCTAAAGAAATTAAAATAGAAAATATTCCTTTGGTAGGAGAAAATGCCGTTAGTTTGGTAGAAGCAAAAAATAAAGCAATACAAGAAAATTTATCCCCAGTAATTATTATAATTGATTCAGATGGAGATGGTTTATCTGATGATATTGAAAAACGTTTGGGTACAGATCCATATAATAAAGATACAGATAAAGATGGTGTTGATGATAAAGAAGAATTAAGATTAGGAACCAATCCTTTGGTTGCTAACTCTAAAGAAACCAAGATTGAATTAAGTCAAATCGAGAAAGCATTAATTAATAAAGAACCAATAGAACAGCCCAAGTTTAATGATCTTAAAATTAGTGAAGAGTTATTAATTGAAAAAGTAGAAAATACCATTAAAGAAACAGGTGAAAGCAATATTAGATTTCAGGGCAAGGCAAGACCAAATGAAATAATTACACTTTATTTTTATAGTACAATGCCTATTGTTGTTACAGTGAAAGCAGATGCTAATGGAAATTGGGTTTATGATTTAGATAAAACATTAGTTGATGGAACCCATGAGGTTTATGTTGCAGTAAATGATGATAAGGGAAGAATTATTGAGTCAGGACTAGCAAAGTTGTTTTTTGTAGAAGAGGCAAAAGCTAAAAATATAGATGATTTCATTAAAGCAGAAGATGCAAGCTATATTTCTGATGAAACAGACAATATAATGAGAACATATTTAATTGTAGGATTAGGATGTATACTTTTACTCGTTTTGTTATTTTTATTTATAAGGGCCCAGGCAAACAAGCATAATTATGAATAACAAGAAAAACTCAAAGATTAAGTTTTTACAAGACAATCGACAGGTTATTTATTCAATAATATTGATGATTTTTATTCCAGCAATTATTATTTTTAATACTTTGTTATTTTCTCAATCATTTAAAAGAACCGTTGATCAAAGTCTTCAAGAAAAAGCAGTATCTGTTGGTCAAGCAATTAATTCCGCTATAGCTGATAAATTAGATTCTCCAGAAGAAATGCAGTTTTTTATAGATAATTGGAACAATTATAATTCAGATACAGAGTCTTTAGATATTTTTTATCCAGAAGGAAAAGAATTTAAATTAGTTGCTAGTTTAGATAAAGATGAAATTGGAAGAATAGATAATTCAACGCTTTATACAATAGCTTATACAAAAAATTGGCCCACAGCTCAAAAAGTTTATGAGGTTAGCGAAAAAAGAAATGGATATTATTGGTCAGTATTAATTCCTTTAAAAAACAATCAAGGAGATCAAAAAGCTATTCTTTTAATGTATTTATCAACTAGTGTTATTGATGAGGTTCTTTCAAAATCTATAAATTATTCTTATTTTATTTTAATTATTTCTATTTTAATTGTAATTTTATTATTGTTTGCTAATTCTCGTATTTTTGAATATGCAATTTTATATAATAAAATAAAAGAGATAGACCAAATGAAAGACGAGTTTATTTCTATGGCATCTCATGAATTAAGAACTCCAATTACAGTGATAAGAGGGTATATTGAAATGATTATTGATACGCAAAATAATTTGAGCGATGAAACCAAAGAATACTTATCAATTGTAAATATATCAACCGAAAGATTAAATTCTTTAGTGGAAGATTTATTAGATGTAAGCAGAATTGAACAAGGAAGATTGAAAATGAACATTCAATCAATGGATGTTTGGCCAATAATAGAAGATACTGTTAAGGAACTTAAGATGCAGGCTGAGTCTAAAGGATTATCATTGTCTTGTGTTTTAGATGCTGAAGCTTCTTCGTATATTAATGTTGATAAAGATAGATTAAAACAAGCGTTGATTAATATTATTGGTAATTCAATTAAATACACTCCTTCTGGTAGTATAGATATAAAGGCAATTAATAGAAATAAAAAATTAGTAATTTTTATTAAAGATACTGGTATTGGAATGTCAGCCAAAGAAAGAGAAGGACTATTTAATAAGTTTTACAGGATTAAGAATAAGAAAACAGCAGATATCAGTGGAACTGGTTTAGGGTTATGGATTACTAAGCAGATAATAGAACTAATGGAAGGAACAATATCTGTTGATTCAATGGAAGGAGTTGGTACGCAAGTTACAATAGAGATCCCATTAATAGATAATAAAAGTAATAAATAAAAAAATGAAAATAGAATTTAAAAAAGTTACTTGGTATTCTCAAGTAGTAGCAATTATTGTGTTTGTAGGAACCTTTTTTGTTGGTTTTCATTTAGGAAGATATTATGAATTAGTAATTATTACTAATCAAGAGATAAAACAACAACAAGAAGAAAATATAATAAATAAGGTTACTTTTAATTGCGCAGATAATAAAAAAATTAAAGCAACCTTTTTTAAAAATAATACTGTTGCTCTTGAATTAAGCGATGGAAGAAGTTTTGATATTAATCAAACTATATCTGCTTCTGGTGCTCGTTTTGCAAATAGTGATGAATCTTTTATTTTTTGGACAAAAGGAGACGGAGCTTTTATTGATGAAAACGGAGAAATAACCTTTAAAGATTGTTTGGTTGAACAATAAAATTTTTAACACAATATACTTTTAAAGGGGGAATTCCATTAAAACAAATTGAACTATAGCTGGCAGTATAAGCACCAGTAGTTAGGATGTATATTTTATCTTTTTCTTTTAGGTTTTTATTAAGCTTGTATTTATAGTTTTCATATAAAATATCATAGCTATCACAAGTTGGACCAGCAATTATATATTCCTGCTTTTTTTTGTCTTGTTTTTCGGGAAAAAGAGGATATTTTATTGCTTCATCTATTGTTTCAATTAACCCACCAAATTTTCCAATATCTAAATAAAGCCATTTATAATTATTGATTTTTGATTTTTCAGAAATCAACACTATCTCAGTAATAATTATACCCGAATCACCAACAATAGATCTTCCTGGTTCAATTATTATTTCTGGAAAGTTGTTTCCAAAATTATTTTTAAGAAATTTTGTTATTTCTTTTGAATATGTTTTTAGATTTTTTGTTGGTTGAATATAGTCAGAAGGGAAGCCACCACCAATATTAATCATTTTTAACTTAATGTTTTTATTTTTTAAAGAATCAAATAAATATTTACATTGAGTTATTGCATTATTCCATTGATTAATTTTTCTTTGTTGGGAACCAACATGAAAAGAAAGACCATAAGGAATTAATCCCAGAGATTTTGCTTTAATAGCTAAATTAAAAATTATATCAGGGTCTGCTCCAAATTTTTTTGATAAAGGCCAATCAGCACCATTTCCATCACAAAGTATTCTAAAAAAAACTTTTGCTCCAGGAGCATGAAGAGATATTTTTTTTAAATCATTTAAAGAGTCTGTTGCAAAGAGGCGAACACCTTTGCTAAAAGCATATGCAATGTCTTTTTCTTTTTTTATTGTGTTACCATAGCTTATTTTTTTTGGTGAAATATTTAAAGATAAAATCATATCTAATTCAAAGGTTGTAGCTATATCGAAATTAGATTCTTTATTAGCTAGGGTTTGTAAGATTTCTTTTTCTGGATTTGATTTAACAGCGTAGAATATTTTTGCATAAGGGATGTTTTTTTTAAGATTATCATAATTTCTTTCAATTTTATCAAGATTAATTAAAAGAAAAGGAGTTTCTTTTTTTGTCCCATATTTTTTTAAAAAAGTAAGCTCTTTTTTATTTAAAAATTGTTTAATTTTTACTTCCATATATTTATATAATTGATAATTATACGCTGGTTTTTAAAATTGTAAATAGTGGAAAAATAAGGTAGAATCGAAACATGAAAAATAATGATAATAATTTTGATGTTGTAGTAATTGGTGGTGGTCCTGCTGGAATGATGGCAAGTATTTGTGCTGCTCAAAATGGAGCTAAAGTTGTTTTAATTGAAAAGAATAGTTCTTTGGGTAAAAAATTATTACTCACAGGAGATGGAAAATGTAATATTACTAATGAAAATTTTACCAAGAAGGAAACAGTTAGGGCATTAGGAAAACAAGGAGATTTTCTTTTATCTTCTTTGTTTCAGTTTGGATTTAAAGAAACAGAGCAATTTTTTAAAAAACATGGATTAAAATTAATAGAACAAGAAAAAGGAAAAATGTTTCCAGAAACAAAAAAGTCAAAAGATGTTTTAAATTTATTAATTAAAGAATTAAAAGAAAAAAATGTTAAAGTTTTATTTAATTCAAAAGTTTTTAAGATTGAATCAAGAGAAAATAGTATTTTAAAATTAATTTTAGAAAACAAAAAAGAGATTGTAGCTAATAAATATATTGTTGCTACAGGTGGAAAATCTTATCCAGCAACTGGTTCAACTGGAGATGGTTTTAATTGGGCAGAAATGTTAGGACATAAGATTATTAGCCCAAGACCAGCGTTGTGTCCAATACAAGTAAAAGAAAATTGGGTTAAAGAATTGTCAGGATTATCTCTTTCAGATGTTGGACTTAATGTTTTGGTTAATGATAAAATTATTAAAAAATACAAAGGAGATATTTTGTTTGCTCATTTTGGTTTAACTGGGCCATTAGTATTAGATGTGAGCGGTGAAATAGATAAATTCATGAAAGAACAAAAAATAATTCTAGCCATAGATCTTTTTCCTGATAATTTAATAAATATTTCGAAATTAATTAATGAGAATAGAAATAGCAATATAAGAAAAATATTATCATTAATTATTCCTCAACGATTAGTTTCTTATATTTTATCTTTTGCAAAAATTAATCCTACAAAAAAAGGCAATATTATTTTAAAACAAGAGAGACTAAAAATAGAGAAAATTCTAAAGCAAGTCACCCTACATCCAGTAGGCTTATTGGGTTTTGATAAAGCAATGATTACTAAGGGAGGAGTTTCTTTAAAAGAAATAGATTCAAAAACAATGCAATCTAAAATAATTAATAATTTATTTTTTGCTGGAGAAATAATAGATTTAAATGGTCCTTGTGGGGGGTACAATCTTCAGATTTGTTGGACAACTGGTTATCTGGCTGGAACAAGTGCTACAAAAATTTGACTTTTTGATAAATTTATAGTATTTTAATGACACTAAAGCTGCTTTGGGGCAGATTTTTAATTAATATGGAAATAAGAAATATAGCTATCATCGCCCATGTAGATCATGGAAAAACTACTTTAACTGATGCAATAATGAAACAAACTGGTACTGCCGAGGAAGGTTTTAGTATGGATGTAAATGATCTAGAGAAAGAAAGAGGTATTACTATTTATTCTAAAAATACATCAGTTTTTTATAAAGATACAAAAATTAATATTGTTGATACTCCAGGTCACGCTGATTTTGGTTCAGAAGTTGAAAGAGTTTTGAGATCAATTGATTCTGTGTTATTGGTTGTTGATGCTCAAGAAGGACCAATGCCTCAAACAAAGTTTGTTTTAAAGAAATCTTTAGAATTAGGATTAAAACCAATTGTTGTAATTAACAAGATCGACAAGCAAGGAGCTGATCCTGAGCAAGCTAGAGAAATGGTTTTTGAATTATTTTTAGACTTAGGGGCTAACGATGAACAGCTTAATTTTAGTGTAATTTATGCTATTGGTAGAGATGGAGTAGCAAAAAAAGAATTAAGCGATGAATTTAAAGACATAACACCATTGCTAGATTTAATCTTAGAAAAAGTTCCAGTTGCATCTTCAGAAGAATTATCATTAAAAGCTTTAAGAGCCCAACCTTTTAATCTTGCTTATGATAATTTTTTAGGAAGAATGGCCATATCAAGAATCTATGAAGGAATCCTTAAAAAAGGACAAGAAGTAATTATTAAAGGAATTGAACCAGAAACAAGAAAAGGAAAAATAGTAAAAATATTTACCTTTAAAGGAATGGAAAGAGTTGAGATAGATGAGGCAATTGCTGGAGATGTTGTTATGTTTGCTGGAATTTCTGACATTAATATTGGAGAAACAGTTTGTTTAGAAAATACACAAGAGTCTTTGCCAGTTATTAAAGTTGATGAACCAACAATTTCATTAAACTTTTTAGTTAATAGTTCTCCTTTTGCTGGTCGTGATGGAAAGTTTGTAACCAATAGACAATTAAGAGAAAGATTAGAAAAAGAATTAGAAGTTAACGTAGGACTAAGAGTTGATTTGTCTCAAACAGATCATTATAAGGTTTATGGAAGAGGAGAATTACACATTGCAATATTATTAGAACAAATGAGACGTGAAGGATATGAACTTCAAGTTTCTCAACCACAAGTTATTATCAAAGAAGAAAATGGACAAAAACTAGAACCATTTGAAGAGGTAATTATTGATGTACCAGAAGAATTTTCAGGAGTAGTTATTGAAAAAATATCAAAAAGAAAAGGAATAATGACTGAAATGAAACCAGAAGATGGTCACGTAAGATTAGTATTTGAAGCACCAACAAGAGGATTATTAGGGTACAAGCCTGATTTTGTTGTAGACACAAAAGGAGAAGGAATATTCACAAGTAGGGTTATTGGTTTTAGACCATATGTTGGAGAGATAGAAAAGAAAACAGTAGGATCAATGTCATCAATGGTTTCAGGAAAAGCAGCTGGATTTTCTTTGTTTAATTTGCAAGAAAGAGGAGATTTATATATTGGTCATGGTACAGAAGTATACGAAGGAATGGTTATTGGAAATGTTTCAAAGGGAAATGATTTAACAGTTAATCCTACTAAAGGAAAAGAATTAAGTAATATGAGGTCTTCGGGAGCAGATGAGGCAATTAAATTAATTCCACCAATAGATCTTAATTTAGAAAGAGGTCTTAGTGTTATGAATGAAGATGAGTATTTAGAAATAACACCTAAAAATATAAGATTGAGAAAGCAATTTTTATCTGAAATAGAAAGAATAAGAGATAAGAGGAAACAAAACAAAGATTAATTTAAAGCAATAAATTGATAGATACAGAAAAAGTGAGAAAAAGTTCCTCCTAAAATAAATAAATGGAATAATTCATGAAAGCCGAATATTTTAGAAAGATTCGGTTTTTTGATTGTATATATCACAGCACCGATTAAATAAAAAGCTCCTCCTATTACCATCCACTTAATCATTTCTGGATAAATCCTTAAGGGATAAATTAGGACCATTCCAATTAATCCTATAAACACATAAAAACTAGTTAATAGCCACCTTGGTAATTTCCATAAAGATTTAATAAAGCTAAGAGAGGCTCCTATGATTGCTAAAACACAAACAGAGATGAAAATAGACCAACCGAAAATATCATTAATTAAAATTAAACAAAAAGGAGCAAAAGTACCAGCAATTAAAAAGTATATTGAAGCATGGTCTAGCTTTCTTAATAAACTAATTTTATCTGCTGACTCTCCAAATAAGTGATATATTGCACTATTAGTATAGAGAATAATCATGGTTAAGCCAAAAATTAGAAAAGAAATAGTTTCAATAATATTATTTGAATTAATTAAAAGCAATATAGTTCCAATAATAGCTAATATTGCTCCTGTTAAATGAGAGAATCCACTAAACGGGTCTTTAAATTTCATATTTTGATAATACATTTAATTTGATTATAAGTAAAGACATTGCTTTTTAATTATGGATTTGTTATGATTTATTTATAATAATTAAAAATTTTACATGAAAAAAGAAAAATTATTAATAATCTTTTTTTCTATATTAGTATCTTTGTTACCAATAACACTTATTTTTTCTATGTTAATGTGTAGGGTTAAATCAATATTGGTTCGTTTGTAAACATTGACTTTTGTTTTTATATATAGTACCTTATTTGTAAGCAAGTAAAGAGTTTCTGTTTCCTTACACCAATATATAAAAGTGTGGGTCATAAGAAATATTGGTCGACTTGCAGGATAATATATATTTGTGTAAAGAAATATGGCAAAAAAATTATATGTAGGAGGTATTTCTTATAATACTTCTGAAGATGCTTTGAAAGATTATTTTTCTCAAGCAGGAGCAGTAGAATCAGCTACTATTATCATTGATAAAATTTCTGGAAGATCAAAAGGTTTTGGTTTTGTAGAAATGACTAATGATGAAGATGCTGATAAAGCAATTGAAATGTTCAATGCTAAAGAATTTGAAGGTAGAAGTTTAACTGTTAATGAAGCAAGACCTAAGGAAGATCGTCCTAGACCTAGCTTTAACAGAGAAAGACAAAGCTGGTAATCGTTCAAATATGAGGCCGTACCCTTTTGGGTGCGGTTTTTGTATTGCCAAAATTCATTAAAATGGTATGATTAAATTTACCATGAAATTCAAAATACATTCAAAATATAAGCCACAAGGAGATCAGCCAAAAGCTATTAATGAGCTTGTTTTAGGTATCAACAAAGATCTTAAAAAGCAAACATTATTAGGAGTAACTGGCTCTGGAAAAACCTTTACTGTGGCTAATGTTATTGAAAAAATACAAAAACCAACCTTAGTGATTTCTCACAATAAAACATTAGCCGCTCAATTATGTAATGAATTTAGAGAGTTTTTTCCAGAAAACGCTGTGGAGTATTTTGTTAGTTATTATGATTATTATCAACCTGAATCATATCTTCCTTCTTCAGATACATATATTGAAAAAGAAGCACAAATCAATGAAGAAATTGATAGATTAAGACATGCTTGTACTCAGGCTCTTTTAACAAGAAAAGATGTAATTATTGTTGCTTCAGTTTCTTGTATTTATGGATTGGGTTCTCCCAAAGAATATGCCAAAGTAATTTTTAATCTCAAAAAAGGAGATAATATCCAAAGAACTGAATTAACTAAAAAGTTAATTGATATGCAGTTTGAAAGAACTACAAGTGATTTAGTATTGGGAACATTTCGTTTAAGAGGGCAAACATTAGAAATAATGCCAGTTAATGAAAAGGTTATTTATAGGTTGTCTATTTCAGATAAAATAGATTTAATTGAAAAACAAGATTATTTGAAAAAAAATATTATAGAAGAATTAGAAGAGATTAATTTATTTCCAGCCAAGCATTATGTTGTTGCTGATGTAGATCAAAAAGCAATAATTAAAAATATTAGAAAAGAGCTTGAAGAAAGATTAAAGCTTTTTAAAAAAGAAAACAAAGTTTTGGAATATGAAAGATTAAAAAGAAGAACTAATTATGATTTAGAAATGATTGAAAATATTGGTTATTGCCAGGGTATTGAAAACTATTCAAGACATTTTGATGGAAGAAACCCAGGAGAACCTCCATATACTTTATTGGATTATTTTAAAGAGTCTGCTTCTGACTTTTTAACAATTATTGATGAATCTCATGTTACTTTACCTCAAGTTAGAGGAATGTATTTTGGAGATAAATCAAGAAAGACCTCTTTAATTGAACATGGGTTTAGATTGCCTAGTGCTTTTGATAATAGACCATTAAAATATGAAGAATTTGATGAAATAATTCAAAAGGTAATTTATGTTTCGGCCACGCCTGGATTAGAAGAGTTAAAGGAAAGTAAAAGCATAGTTGAGCAAATCGTTAGGCCAACTGGTCTAGTTGATCCAGAAGTAATAATTCAGCCAATTATTAATAATCAAATAGAAGATTTATTTAAAAGAATAAAAGACCAGATAGAAAAAAAAGAAAGAACTTTAGTTACAACCTTAACCAAAAGAATGGCAGAAGATTTAACAGCTTACTTAGAGAAAAAAGGGATCAAAGTTAAATATCTTCATAGCGATGTTAAAACATTAGAAAGAGTAGAAACAATTACTGAGCTTAGAAAAGGAGAAATTGATGTAATTGTTGGGGTTAATCTTCTAAGAGAGGGATTAGATATACCAGAAGTTTCTTTGGTTGCTGTTTTAGATGCTGATAAAGAAGGATTTTTAAGGAATGAAACAAGTTTAATTCAAACCATTGGTAGGGCAGCAAGAAATGTTAATGGTAGGGTTATTCTTTATGCTGATGAAATAACTAAGTCTATTGAAAGAGCAGTTAAAGAAACCGATAGGAGAAGAAAGATTCAAATTGCGTACAACAAAGAACACGGGATTACTCCTAAAACAATTGAAAAAAGTATTAAAAATATTTTAGAAGAATTTGGATTGAAGACCAAGGGGAATAAAAAGAATATTAAAGATATTTTAGCCATGGATCTTAAGGGTGACAATCGTCCGATTAAAGAAATAATTAAAGATAAGAAAGAGAAAATGAGAGAAGCAGCCAATAATTTAGAGTTCGAATTAGCATTAATATTAAGAGAAGAAATTAAACAATTAGAAAAAAATGCAAGAAAAAATAATAATTAAAGGAGCGAGAGAACATAATTTAAAGAATATATCTTTAGAGATTCCTCGTAATAAAATGGTTGTGTTTACTGGTGTTTCTGGATCAGGAAAATCTAGTTTGGCTTTTGATACAATTTTTGCTGAAGGACAAAGAAGATATATCGAGTCATTATCTTCTTATGCTAGACAATTTTTAGGAGGAATGCAGAAACCAGATGTTGATGAAATTGAAGGATTGTCCCCAGCTATTTCTATTAGTCAAAAAGCTCATAGTTCTAATCCTCGTTCAACTGTTGCTACAATAACAGAAATATATGATTATTTAAGAGTTTTATATGCCAGAATAGGAAAGCCTCATTGTCCTAAGTGTGGAATAAAGATTGATAAAATGACTATTGATGAGATTAATAAAAAGATAAAAGAGGGTCTTGATAAAGAAGGAGAATTAATTATTTTGTCTCCTGTAATAAGAGGAAGGAAGGGGGAATACTTTCAAATGCTACAAGATATTTATGAGTCTGGTTTTGCTGAAGTAAGAATTGATGGAAAAATCAAAAGTTTAAAAGAAAAGATACCGCTAGAGAAAAATAAAGCTCATACAATTGAAGTGGTAATTGATAAATTATATTTTTCTAAAATAGACAAAGATTTTGAATTTAGATTAAACGAAGCAATTGAAACAGCTGTTGATATGTCTAATAATTTATGTACAGTTATTTTTCCTAACAAAGAAGAAAAAATATTTAGTACAGAATATTCTTGTTCAAAGTGTGGATTTTCTTTTCCAGAAATTGAGCCAAGATTATTTAGTTTTAATAGTCCATATGGATATTGTCCAGATTGTAGTGGATTAGGAACAGAAAGTATTTTTAGTACTAATCCATGTCCTGCTTGTAAAGGAAAAAGATTAAATGAAAATGCTTTAAGTGTAAAAATTGAGAATAAAAATATTTGGGAGATAACTAATTTTACAATTAAAAAAGCAAGCGAATTCTTTGAAAAAATAGAAAAATCATTAAGTGCAAAAGATAAAGAGATTGCTCAGATCATTATTAATGAAATAAAGAACAGGCTAGGGTTTATGATGGATGTTGGTTTGCATTATATTGAATTAGGCAGAAAAGCAGGAACATTATCAGGAGGAGAATCTCAAAGAATAAGACTAGCTTCTCAAGTAGGAACAAAATTAGTTGGTGCTTTATATGTTTTAGATGAACCAACAATCGGACTTCATCAGAGAGACAATGAAATGCTTGTTTCTACTCTTCGTAATTTATGTGATATTGGCAACACCATAATCGTAGTTGAACACGATGAAGATACTATTTTAACAAGTGATTGGATTGTTGATTTTGGTCCTTTTGCTGGAAAGCATGGAGGAGAAATTATTTATTCTGGTTTAATAGATAATATTTTATTAAAAGACAAAAAACAATTACTATGTAAGGAAATTGGCAATCCTAAAAAATCTTTAACAGGAAAATATTTAAGAAAAGAAGAAAAAATAGAAATACCAAAAACAAGAAGAAATGTTAAAGAGTCTACACCTTGTTTGAAAATAAGAGGAGCAAGTGAACATAATTTAAAAAATATCAATATTGATATTCCTTTAGGTAGGTTTGTTTGTTTAACTGGAGTTTCTGGTTCTGGTAAGTCAACTTTATTAAACGATGTTATTCATAAATATGTTACTGGAAAATTAAATCATTTTAAAAGAAATATTAAAGTAAAAGAAATTAAAAATGTTGAATATATAGATAAGGTTATTAGAATTGACCAATCTCCAATAGGAAGAACTCCTAGATCTAATCCAGCCACTTATACTAAAGTATTTGATGAAGTTAGGGAATTATTTTCTATGACTCCTGAGGCAAAAATGAGAGGGTATAAACCAGGAAGGTTTAGTTTTAATAATAAGCCAGGAGGAAGATGTGAAAATTGTGAAGGTAAAGGAATTATAGAAATCGAAATGCATTTTTTGCCTAATGTAGAAATTGTTTGTGATGTTTGTAAAGGAACTAGATTTAATAAAGAAACACTATCTATTCATTATAAAGGAAAAAACATTTCCGATGTTTTGAATATGACAATAGAAGAAGCAGCAATCTTTTTTAAGGATATTCCCAATATACATGATAAGTTGAAAGTATTGAATGAAATTGGTTTGGGGTATTTAACTTTAGGACAATCAGCAACTACTTTGTCTGGTGGAGAGTCTCAAAGAATAAAATTAAGTAGAGAGTTGTCAAAGAGAGGAACAACAAAAACACTATATTTATTAGATGAGCCAACCACAGGACTTCATTACGATGATATTAAAAAATTAATTATTATTTTAGATAAATTAGTTTCTCAAGGCAATACAGTTATGGTAATTGAACATAATTTAGATTTTATTAAATGTTGTGATTGGATAATTGATTTGGGTCCTGAGGGTGGAGATGGAGGTGGTAAAGTTATAGCTTCTGGAACTCCTGAAGAAGTGGCAAGAACAGATACTTGGACAGGTAAATTTTTAAGAAAAACATTAAAATGATTACCAAAGATAAAATTAAAGATATTCCTGATAAGCCTGGTATTTACCTTTTTTATAAAGGTAAAGAATTATTATATGTGGGAAAGGCAACATCATTAAAATCAAGAGTAAGAAGTTATTTAAATCCTAAAACAGCCAGACCAATAGAAGCACTAATTCATGAAATTGATAAAGTTAAATTCAAAGAAACAGATTCTGTTTTAGAGGCATTGATTTTAGAAGGAGAATACATTAAAAGATTTAAACCAAGATATAATGTTGAGGGAAAAGATGATAAGACTTGGAATTATCTAGTTTTAACTAAAGAAGATTTTCCAAAATTATTAGCAGTTAGAGGAAGAAATTTAAAAGATGATTATCTTTATGTTTTTGGTCCTTATGCTCAAATTAAAACAACAGAAATGTTAAAGTTGTTGCATTATTTATTTAAAATTTCTAGATGTAATCCTAATGCGAAAAGACATTGTTTTGATTATCAATTAGGAAATTGTTTGGGAGTTTGTATTAATGAAATTAACTCAAGAGATTACAGGAAAAAAGTAATTAATCCTCTAGTTTTATTTTTAAAAGGTAAAAAGAAAAAATTAATCATTGAACTAAAAAAGAAAATGAAACAAGCTTCTTTACTTGATAATTTTGAAGAAGCTAAAAGATTAAGAAATCAAATATTTTCTTTGGAAAAGATAAGAGATTTTTCTTTACTTAATAAAAGTTTTATAGAAGAATCAATTGAAGAAAAAGATTCTTTCAAGAGAATTGAAGGTTATGATATTTCTAACTTAGGTAAAGATAATAAGGTGGGGAGCATGGTTGTGTTTATTGATGGTGTTGCTTCTAAAAAAGATTATAGAAAGTTTAAAATTAAAACAATTGAAGGTCAGAGCGATGTCGATTGTTTAAGAGAGGTGATAGAGAGAAGAATTAAACACAAAGAGTGGTCATGGCCTCAATTAATTTTAGTTGACGGAGGAAAGCCACAAGTTAATACAATTAGAAAGATTATAAATAACACATTTATTATTGGTATTGCTAAAGGAGAAAAAAGGAAAAAGAACGAATTTATATTTGGTTCTAAAAATAAAGAATTTGTTGATTGGGTTGATAAAAATAGCAATTTATTAATTAAAATAAGAGACGAGGCACATCGATTTGCCATAAACTATCAGAGAAAGCTTGCAAGAAACGTATAATTTATATATCATTATTTAATGAAAAAAATATATTTTTTATTAGTTTTTTTACTTGTAATTTTTATGCTTTTTGAATTTACTCCTATTGAAGAAAAAGAAGGAGATTTTATTATACAAAGGGGGGATAATTTTTTAGAGGTTACAAATAATCTTAAAAACAGGGGATATATTAAAAGTAAAACCCTTTTTATTTACGAATTAATTAAAAGTAATAAAAAATCAGAAATAAAAGCAGGAAAATATGATTTTGAAAAAGAAATGAATGATCAGGAAATAATAAATGTAATCACGAAAGGATTTAATAGTTTATCAATAATTACAATTATTCCAGGAACAACAACTAAGAACATCGCTAATACTTTAAACAAACGAACAAGCATTACTCAAGAAGATTTTTTTGAAATAGCTTTATTGGATAATGAAGAAATAACAAAAGAATTTTCTTTTTTGAAAGATAAGCCAGTTGATGTTGGTTATGAGGGATATTTTTTCCCAGACACCTATCAAATTGATTTTTATGAAAATAAAGAAAATCTTGTAAAAATAGTTTTTTCTAATTTTGGTAAAAAATTAAATGAAGAACTAAGAAAAGATATAGAGAAAAATAATAGAAGTATTTTTGAAACAATTATAATGGCCTCTATGATAGAGAAAGAAGTGGTGATTTATGAAGATAAACAAATAGTTTCCGGTATATTGTGGAAGAGGCTTGATAATGGAGTTCCTTTACAGGTTGACAGTACTCTTCTTTATTTCTTATCTTCTGACAATCCTAACGTAGATGACAGGAATATAGAGTCGTGGTATAATACATATAAGTACAAAGGGTTGCCAATTACTCCTATTTGTAATCCAGGCATAGAAAGCATTAAAGCAGCTATTTATCCTAAAAGTTCAGATTATTGGTATTATTTAAATGCAAAAAATGGAGAAACGATTTTTAGTAAAACATTAGGAGAACAATTAATTAATAAAGCTAAATATTTAGAATAATAATAAAAAAACATGGAGATACCAAGTAATTTTACCAAAACAGAAATAGAAAAACATAATATTTTTCTAGAAACAGAAAAATTACCAAAAGAAGAGAAAAAGAAAAGATTTAATTTTTCTCGTTCTAAGGTTATGGCATTTTCATTAGCTGCTTTATTAATTTTAGGCAGTTTTTTTGTTTTTTGGACAAGAAGCAGTAAACAAGATGTAGCTTTGCAATATAGATTGGTTTCTGAAAAAATTTCTATATCTGCTCCAATTAAAATATATTTACCAAAGGGAACCGATGTTGAGTTGGCTAAACAGAATGCAGTTTTTGATCCAAAAATAGAAGGACAATGGATCGAAGAGGAAAAAGGAATTTCTAGCTTTTTTAATGTTTTTGCTTCGGAAGAAGAAACAGATATTATTGTTTTTAAGCCGAATCAATCATTAAGACTAGATAGATATTATTCTGTAGAAATTAATTTAGATGAAAACAAAAAAATTAAATCAGACTTTTTGGCAGTTGAAGACCCCTCAATTATAGCAATTTTTCCAAAAGAAGATTCAGAAGCAGCTGAAGACAGTAAGATTTCTATTATTTTTAATAGACCAATGGTTCCATTGACAACTTTAGACGAATTAAACATTAAAGATATTCCAGTAGAAATTAGTCCTAAGGTAAAGGGGAAGTTTAAGTGGATTAGTACAAATACTTTACAATTTACGCCAAGTGATAGGCTTCAAAGAGCAACTAATTATACGATTAAAGTATCCTCAGGGTTTACTTCGATGGACGGTTTAGCTGTTTCTTCAAAAGAAGCAAAATTTACAACAAGAAAATTAAGATATGCATCGGATTATTATAGCAATAGACAAGTTTATAACGAGCCAGTTAGGGTGTATTTTAATCAACCAATTGACATAGAGAAAATTAAAAATGAAATAATTGTTCACGATAATACTAACAACAAAGACGTTAATTTTGTTCTTAAATATTATAAAAAAACAGATAACAGTATTGCGCAAGGATCATTAGATAAAAATTTAGGATTTTTTGAAAAAGTAAAAAGAAATGTTTATTTGACATTTAATTCTATTAAAAGAAATTTAATTTATGGTTTAGCTGGTTTAGGTGTGATTGAAAAATGGACCGATAGTGTAGCAGAAAAATCAGTGTTAGAAATTTATCCGCAAAAAGATAAGTTTAACAGAAAAGAACTATGGGATTTTGATACTACTTATACTATTAAAATTAATAAAGCATATCCTTCTGAAGGAGATATTGATTTAGATGAATTTAAAAGTATTTTATTTAATACGACCGGAATAATAAATTCAATAAGCGCAGAATCAGATCGTACAAGTTATAGCACTAAGGATCTTTTTGATCCAAAAGGAAGATTAATAGTTAAATTTTATGAAGATATAAACTTATCTAAAAGTGAGTTTTCTGCATCAGCATATATTAATAAAACAGAATATGGAGAAAAGTGTGAGGATGGAACATATGGAACTAACTGCAGAAAAGTTGAAGATAAAAAAACTATTTATTTTACTTTTAATGATCAATCAATTAATCCAGGAGAAGTAATAAATCTTAATTTTATAAAAATTGTTAATACGAGTGGATTAAAAATTAATGGTGAAACTATTAATCAAAAAATATCAGTATATAATCCACTCGAAGTTTCACTTGGAGAAAAAAGTTTAACAAAGATTGTTCTTTGTTCTAATAATCCACTAACTGTTCCCGAAAAAGAAGATCTTCAATCGAAAATCAAAGCCAATTTAGATTATAGGGTTTTTTATTGGGGCAGTTCTTATAAACCATGGTATCGTTCTAGCGTTTGTTCCGAGTTTAATTTTGCAACTGAAATAAGTACAGGATTTATTCCCGAAAGTGAATATATACTTAATCTTGACATAGAAGATGTTTTCGGACAAAAAGTAGGTAAAGTAGAAACTTTTAAGACTGGAAAAATGGAGAATCGTTATACGGAATTATATTCTTTGCAAAATAGGTATAGTGTTACTTCTCCAGAAGATACTAAATTTAATTTTGCTTATTCAAATATTACTTACGTTAATTTAACTATTTGTAAAGCATCTCCCCTTAATTTTTATACTGCTTACTCTTACAGAGATAAAACATATATTTGCCAAGAAAAAGAAATTCAAAAAATATCACTTAAAGATTCTTATTGGGCAAACAATTACTTTCAATTAAATATTGCTGATTATTTTGAAGATCCTATTGGTAATTATATTGTTAAATTAGATAACCCTAACCTTGATGGAATAGTAACCCTTTATATTTCTGTGACTAATTTAGCTGTAGCTAGAAAGAAAATTGATATAGGAGGAAATATTAGTGAGTTAGAGTCTTTAACTGATAGTTTTAATAATATGAACGATATATATTGGGTGACCGATATTAAAACACAACAACCAATATCAAAAGCAGTTGTTAAAAATTATAGAGATTATAAATTAATAGAAACTGTTTCAACGGATGATAATGGTGTTGCTTTGGCTAAGCCATCGGGCGATCTTTTAACAGTTGTTGAGAATGGAAAAGACAGCACCTTAATAATGAGTAGTAATTTGAATTGGGTAGGTGACGCTATTAGTGTTAAAAAACAATATATTTATACTGATAAACCATTATATAGGCCTAATGAAAAAATTAATGTTAAGGGAATATTGAGAATAGGTTATGATAGTAATTATAATTTAATGAGTGGAACAAAAACTTTATCTTTGTATGGTCCTAGAAGTTCCAGCCCTCTTTCTCAAAAAGTAGTAACTTTAAGTGTTTTCGGAACTTTTAATGCGGATTTTACGTTACCAGTAGATACGTCATTAGGAGATTACAGGGTCTGTGTTGATGATTATTATTCTTGCACAAGTTTTTCTGTTTTAGAATATGTTCCTGCTCCTTTTGAAGTTAAGTTAACACCAAATAAAGAAGAATATATATCCAAGGATAATATAGAAATACAAACCGATGGAAATTATTATTTTGGTGTTCCTGTTCAAAATGGAGAAGTTGAATACGTAGTAAGTAGTCAAAATTATTACTTTGATAAATATGATGGATGGTGTTTTGGTTCTTGTTCTTATGATTATTATTGGTACGATTATTATAATGACTCTTATAGCTATGGAGATAAATTTATATCAAGAAACAAAACAACTTTAGATGAAAATGGAAAAGCCTTAATTACAGAAAAAATAGACCTACAAGATATTTTTCAAGATGCAGAAAACACAGGAGGAAAAATTATTGTAATAGATACTACAGTTAAAAATTCTTTTGGACAATCTGTTTCAGCTCAAAGTTCTGTTATTGTTCATCCGGGAGATTTTTATTTAGCTGTTAATACAGAACCTTCTTTTGTTGGTAAAAATCAAAATTTTACCTTAAAAGCAAAATCAGTTACAACAGAGGGAAAAGAGCTATCAGTTAAAAATATAAAAGCGCAAATTTATAGAAAAGAATGGGTTTATTCTAAAAGACAAGGAACAAATGGTGGCTATAATTATGTTTGGGAAGCAAAAAAAGAATTAGTTAAAGAATTCGATTTTAATACCGATAAAAATGGGGACTATGCAACTAATATTAAATTGGACCAAGAAGGACGTTATGAGATATTAATTAGTGGCTCTGATAAAAAGGGTAACATAATAACAGCTAATAATGATATATATGTTTACGGTGAAGGAACTGCTTCTGTTAAAATTGGAACAGGTACTGATTTACAGCTTAGACCAAAAACAACCAATCTTGAACCAGGAGATAAGGCAGAATTAATAATAGAATCACCTTATCCTAAATCTAAAGCATTGATTGCGATAGAAAGAGGAAAGATTTTTGAATATCATATCGTTGATATTATTGGTAATTTATATAATTTTCAGTTTGATGTAAAAGAAGAATATAGTCCTAATTTTTATGTATCTGTTTTATTGCAATCTCCAGATCCAGAGGTAAAATTTGCATCTCAAGAATTTAAAGTAGATAGCGATAAAAACAAGATAAATATTGAAATTAAATCAGATAAGAGTTTTTATTCTCCAGGAGATCAAATTAAGCTTAGTATATATGCTAAAGATTATAAAAATAATCCTGTAGCTGGAGAATTTTCAATAGCAGTTGTTGACCTTAGTGTTCTTGCCTTGAAAGGTAATGTTAAGAAAGATCCTTTAGTTTTCTTTTATGGAGGATTTCCTTTGACTGTTTCTACTTCATCAAATATTAAAAATATTTTAGTAAGACAAGATATTTCATACACAAAGGGTGGTAGCGGTGGAGGAGGACAAGAAGATGCATTTTCTCCTAGAGGAGATTTTAGGGATGTGGCTTTTTGGCAAGCAGATGTTATTTCAAATAATGATGGTTATGCTGAAATTGTATTTAAGTTGCCTGACAATTTAACTACATGGCAAGCAGAAGTATTGGGTGTGACCAAAGATACAAAGCTAGGGGTAGACTATCTAAGCTTTATGTCTAAAAAAGAATTAATGCTTGTTCCTTTAAAGCCAAGATTTATTATTCCTGGAGATGAATTTTATGTTGGGGCTAAGATATTTAATCAAGGTGCAAATAAAGAAAAGTTTAAAATTACTTTTTCCAGTGATAATTTACAGTTACTTGAAAAAGCAGAGATTCAAGAAACAATCGATAAAAACAAAGAAGCAACTGTTTATTTTAAAGTTAAAGCTCCAGAAAGTATTGTTTCCGGAAGTCATAATTTTACAATAATCGTTGAGGGAGGAAACATGAAAGATGGTGTTAAAAACGAAATTACCATCAATCCTAATTTAACTTATGAGACAACAGCTACTTCAAATTACACAATAAGCACTAATATTAAAGAAGTCATATATGTACCAACCAATGTTTCAGATAAGTATGGAGAAGTAACAATCAAAACATCAGCTACTTTGGCAGTATTTTTATCAGACGCTTTAAATTACTTAATTCAGTATCCTTATGGTTGTTCTGAACAAATAGCAAGTAAATTAAAGCCAATGGCCATTGTTAAATCTGGACTTAATATTCCTAATATTCAAGAAAACTTTAAACTTAAGAAGGTTGTTGAAAATGGAAAAGAATATACTTTAGATCAATTAATTGATATTGGTTTAAATAAGATTTATAAGAATCAAAATTCAAACGGAGGATTCAGCTTATGGGGAGATGGAAGAGATAGTTATTATACAACCTTAAAGGTTGTTGATATGATGGTAGCAATGAAAAAAGCTAATGTTGCAATTAACGAAGATTCTTTTGATAGAGGATTAACCTATTTGTATAATAAATTTAACACCTTAGGGTTTTCTTTAGAATCTAAAATTGTTTTTGCATCAGTTTTATTAAGTTCTGATAAATATAAAGATAATGCTTCGATAAAATCTTTTATTGAATCAACTGCTAACAACGATAAAACAATAAAAGACGATTTAAGCAATAAAACCCTTTCTGAATTAGCAGTTATTTTAAATTCTAACAACTTTAAGTCTTCTATAATTAAAAAAGTTAACGATGTTTTAGATAATAGGATTGATATTGATTCTAGAGGAGCTTTTCTTGAAAAAAATAAAAATAATACATTTTATGATTATTATGAAACACCGATAGCTAATACTGCTATATATTTAAAATCGGTAGCTTTAGGTCAAAGAGAAACCTCTTTCAATGATAAATTGTTAAGATGGATTATTAATTCAAAGAAAAAAGATGGTGCCTGGGGATCAACTCAAAATACAATTTCGGTTATAGAAGCGTTTACAGAATATTTAAAATGGAAAAAAGAAACTAGCGTTAACTTTGTATTAGAAACAAAACTTAACAATGAAGAAATAGATAATTTTAACTTTAATCCTTCAAACATTCTAGAGCAAAGAAGTACTACCTTAGGAATAGATAAATTAAATATAGGAGAATATAATGAGGTTGATTTTAATAAAGAAAGCAAATCACTGCTTGGAGGCAAAGAGTCTTTGTATTACGATATGTCTTTTAAATATTATCTTCAAGGTATTGTTCCTGCGAGAGACGAGGGTTTTACGATTACAAGAAACTTTTACGCTTTAGATGATAGTAAAAATGAAAAACCACTTGAATCTGTTAAAGCAGGAGATGTATTTAGAGAACATATAGAAATTATTGTTCCAAAAACAAGTAGAAATGTAGCGATTGAAGACTTTATTCCTGCCGGAGTTGAAATTATAGATTTAAGTTTAGCTACAGAACAAAAATCACTAAAATTTACAGAAATAGAGGTTGACAATAGGATACTTAGACCAGACTTTAAGGAGTTGAGGGACGATAGAGCGTTTTTATACAAAGAATATTTGTCGCCAGGAGTTTATGAGTTTGATTATTATGTTAGAGCTTTAGTAAAGGGAAAATATCTTCAATTACCGGGAATTGTTTCTGAGTTTTATGAACCAGAAAATTTTGGTAGAACAAATAGTAGCTACTTCGAGGTTAAATAATCTTTAAAAAGAATGGTGATCGTTTCTACTTGATTTGAAGAGGAGGCTTGAATTTTATATTCACCTCCTTTTTCTGGTTCAAAAAAGAGCTCTTTTCCTGTTCCCAGGTATTGGTCATTTATTTCCCAAGAACAATCTTCTTTAGCTTTAAGTAAGATAGATGATGAGTCCTCGTATAAAAATACATCTCCGTCATGTGGATTTATAATTAAAGTATCGTCATTTTTTTGAATAATGTTTTGAGCTTCTTCAAAATTATCTCCAAGGAGTCCCCATTCTAATCCATCGCTTGTTTGATAGTCAGCTATAAGGGAAAAATCAAAACTAGAATCATAATTATATTCAGAATTATACATTAATTCCATTATGTCTCTCCAGATGTTTCCAGCTCCCTTCTGGCCAGAAATTCCATCTGTAGCGGACTGGTCTGCATTTCCTACCCAAACACCAACCAAAAAGTCAGGAGTGTATCCAATAATCCAGCTATCCTTAAAGTCATGAGACGTTCCAGTTTTAAGAGCATAATTTTCAAAAGGAATGTTTAAAGAGCTAACCATTCCAAATTGATCCATTCCTGTTTTTCGATCATTAAGAATTTTATTTATTAATTGTATATAAGACTCTTCAGATATTTTTTTATTTAATGTTTTAAAGTAAGTATTGTTGATATCGTTTTTCTCAAAAAGTTTAATGTTTTTTAAATTTCCTTTGTTTGGAAAAATGCTAAAATATTGAGATAAATGAAGTAGGTCCATTTCTAATGTTCCCATTGCAATTCCTAATTGATATTGATTAATATTTTGAGGTGGTTCAAATTCTAAATCATTAATTAAAAAAGATTGAAAATTGCTTAATCCTACGAATTCCAATGTTTTTAAGGCAGGAACATTTATACTATTGCTTAAAGCATAATGTGCAGTTATTTCTCCGCGATAAGTAAAATCATAGTTTTGAGGATAGAAAGGATAATAGCTATTTATCAAGTATTTATATTCTCTGTCATCTATTAAAGTATATGGTCTCATTCCGTTTTCAAAACCCTTAAGGTAGATAAATGGTTTTATTGTTGAACCAATTTGTCTTGGTTGTTCTGCCATATTGATTTGATACCCATCTTGATAAAGTTTTGGATCAGGAGAACCAATAACAGAAACTATTTCATTTTCGGGCAACAACATAACAACTACTGCAGCATTTTTAGCCTTTTTTAATTGCAAGAAATCAATATTATTCTTTACAATATTTCTTATTTGTTCATTTATGTCTTTATCTATGGTTGTTTTTGTTGAATTGTTTGTACTGTTAAGATAATTTGTGAGTTCGAAAACATTTTTATTTTTTTCAAAATAATTAGACAAATTAATTTTTGTTTGTTTTGAATCTATAAAATTTTGTTCTTCAAAGTCTAATTTTAAATTTTGACCAATAATTTTAGCTTTTTCAATATTTGATTCAGAAAGAGGATTATCGTTTGACGGACTATTAATGGTTGCTAATAATTGAAGGCATTGTTCAGTGGTTAATAGGCCGGAAGAAGTATTGAAATATCCTTGACTTGCTGATTCTAATCCTTGTAATTGATTGCCCAAAAAAACAGAATTAATATACATTGTCATTATTTTTTCTTTTGAATTATTTAGTTCTAAAGAAGCAACATATACTGATTCTATTAATTTATTTTTCCAATTTCTTTCAGTTTCTTTGTTTAATAATATTTTAGTTAATTGTTGACTTATTGTGCTTGATCCTTCTCTAGACATGAATCCCAATTTATCTCCCAGGGCTTTTATAATACTTATTGGATTAAAACCTTTATGCCAATAAAAATATTTGTCTTCTTTTTGAAGAAGAAGGTTTTCGAATCTAGAAGGTGAAAAATTTAAATATTGAGAATAGTATTCTTTGTTATTGGTTTTCTTAAACAATAAAACTCCCTTTCTGTCTAATATTTGAATAGATTCATTTGTTAAATAGTTGTTAATGATTTCTTTATTGAGTTTATGACAAATAATTAAAAAACAAATGATGATAATTAGAGCAATAATCAATGTTTTTTTCTTAAGATTCATTAGTTTCTTTTACTCTAATTTAAGATATTGGTCAAGAATGTTATTCTTGCCAAATAATCAAAAAAGGTATATTGTTATGGGTGAAGAATATAATAAAATACTTGAATATGTGGTTCAAATCAAAGAAAAGTTTAATTATAACAGCTATAATAATAGTAGTTTTAGTGATAGTTGGTTTTATGGTTTTTGGGGGCAAAAAAGCCTCTCAATATGAAACTGTTAAGGTTGAAAGAGGTAATCTTATTCAAAC
>JAQUWR010000001.1:0-39094 GCA_028692745.1 Minisyncoccota bacterium | reverse complement strand
GCGCTAGATCAAGCTAAAGCTAATAGAAATAAAGCAATAATTTATGCTCCAATTAGTGGAATTGTAACAAAAGTCAATAAAAAATCAGGAGAATCAATAACTAGCGCAGAAACAATGATAGAAATACTTTCTCCTCATTATGAAATTGATGTTGATGTTCCAGAAACAGATGTAGTTAAAATTTCATTAAACGATGAAGCAGAAATAACTTTAGATGCTTTAGGAAAAGACGTTAAATTTGTAGGTAAAGTAATTAATATCGATCCAGCATCAACAGATATTCAAGGAGTTGTTTATTATAAGGTAAAAGTAAGTTTAGATGATAATAACGACGAAAGAGTGAAACCTGGCATGACTACTAATGTTTTAATTGAAACAGATTACAGAGAAAATATTTTATATCTTCAAAATAGAGCAGTGCTTTCTAAAGACCAAGATCAAAAATATGTTAGAGCTTTAGAAGGAGATACTGTTGTTGAAAAAGATGTAATTTTAGGAATAAAAGGGGATAATGGATTAGTAGAAATTATTTCTGGAGTAAATGAAGGAGATGAAATAGTTTTAAAAGCATTAAAATAATTATGTTAATTTCAATCAAAGATCTTAAAAAAGAATTTAAAGTAGAAGATGTTGTTACAAAAGTTTTAAACGGGGTAAGTTTTGATATTAAGAAGGGGGAATTTGTTTCTATAATGGGACCTTCTGGATCTGGAAAATCAACACTAATGTATATTTTAAGTTTTTTAGATAAGCCTAGTTCTGGACAATATTTATTTGAAAATAAAGACGTAAACAAGTTAGATGATGACAAGTTAGCAGAAATGAGAAACAGTAAAGTAGGTTTTGTTTTTCAATCTTTTAATTTACTTAATAGAACATCTGTTTTAGAAAACGTAATGCTTCCTTTGGTTTATACTGATATGCCTAAAAAAGAAAGAATCATCAAGGCAAAAAAGATTTTAGAGCAAGTAGGATTAAGTCATAGATTAGATTATATGCCTAATCGTTTGTCTGGAGGAGAGAAACAAAGAGTGGCAATTGCTAGAGCATTAATTAATAATCCGGAAGTAATTTTTGCTGATGAGCCAACAGGAAACCTTGATTCAAAATCAGGATTACAAGTAATGAAATTATTAGAAGAATTAAATGAAAAAGGCAATACAATTGTTTTAGTTACTCATGAAAAGTATACAGCTGAATATGCTCAAAGAATCATATATATTAAAGATGGTTTGATAGTTAGCGATTCTTTGGTAGAAAAAAGGCAAACAGCCAAAAACAACAATGAATTGTTAAAATAATATGGATATTTTTGAAGCCATTAATAATTCTTGGAAAATGATTTTTCGCAATAAAATGCGTTCTTTTTTGACAATGTTAGGAATTATTATTGGAGTAATGGCAGTAATCGTGGTTATGTCTGTGGGCTCAGGAGCAGAGAGTTTAATTTTAAATGAAGTAAAAAGTGTTGGCTCTAATCTAGTTAGTGTTATCCCTGGGAAGTCAGAAGAAAGTGGTCCACCCTCTTCTGCTTTTGGCATTGTTGTTACAAGTTTAAAATACGAAGACGGAAAAGCTTTGTTGGATAGTAATTATTCTTCTATTGATTCATTGGCAATGTATGTTAAGGGAAACGATAGAATTTCATGGGAAGACAAAAAAGCAGATATTAATTTTAATGGAGTCAGTGCAGAATATTTAAATGTAGAAAATGCAGAGATTGAAAAAGGAAGATTTTTTACTGACGAAGAAGAGCTTTCACAAGCCAAAGTAATAGTTTTAGGTTATAAGATTGCTGATAAATTGTTTGGAGATCAAGATCCAATTGGAGAAAGAATTAAAGTTAAGAAAAGCAATTTTTTAATTATAGGAGTTCTTAAAGAAAAAGGAGGAGGATTAACTCAAAATCAAGATGAAGAAGTTTTTATTCCCATTAAAACAGCACAAAATATTTTACTAGGCGTTGATTATATTAGTCTGTTGAGAATTAAAGTTGATAAAACAGAAAACATTGATAAAACAATTAGTTATGTTGAAGATTTTTTAAGAGATAGGCATAATATTGATGATCCTAATGATGATGATTTTACTGTTCGTTCTGTACAAGAAGCTTTAGATGCTTTAGGAACAGTAACAATGGCAATTAGATTTTTTCTAGTTGCTGTTTCTGCAATATCTTTAATTGTAGGAGGTTTTGGAATTATGAATATTATGCTTGCTACTGTTGAAGAAAGAATTAATGAAATAGGATTAAGAAAAGCAGTAGGAGCTAAAAATTATCACATTACAATGCAATTTTTATTAGAAACAATTACCATTACTTTTATTAGTGGAATAATTGGAATTATTCTTGGGTTAATAATTTCTGTTTTAGTTGCTATTGTGGCTCAGTCTTTAAATTTTAAATGGGATCTTGTTATTTCAGTTCCATCGATTATTGTTGCTTCACTTGTTTCTATTTCAGTTGGTATTATTTTTGGATTATCTCCAGCTAAAAAAGCGAGTCGTTTAAATCCTATTGAAGCTTTGCGTTATGAATAACAATATATTAAATTATTTTAGGGTTGCTATTGAAAGCTTGAGTAAACAGAAATCAAGAGCGATTTTGACAATGATTGCTGTGGCTATTGGTATAGCATCATTAATAGTAATGCTTGCATCAGGAGATAGCTTAAAACAATTGATTTTAGGTCAAATTGATATGTATGGGTCTGATGTTGTTAATGTTGAAGCAAGGGTACCTGGTCGTGGTTCTTCAGGGTCAGCCACAGATATGGCTACAGGGGTAAGCGTGACAACTTTTAAAAATACTGACGTTGAGGCAATTGCTAAATTAAATAATGTTGCGGCATCTTATTCTTATGTTACTAGTCAAGAAATTTTAAAGCATCAAGGAGAAACAAAAACATGTATAGTTTTTGGGTATGGGGCTCAAGCTCCAGAGGTTGAAAAAATTACTATTAAAGAAGGAAGATTTTACACTATTGATGAAGAAAATTCTTTGAGTTCGGTTGTTGTTTTGGGATACACGGTTAAAGAAAAGTTATTTGGAGATAATGATGCAGTAGGAGAAAATGTTTATATCAGGGGAAAACCATTTAAGGTAACAGGAGTTTTAGAAAAAAGAGGGGCAATGCTTTTCTTTGATATGGATTCAATTATATATATTCCAACAAAAACAGTTCAGAAAAGATTATTAGGTACGGATTATGTTATTGGTGTTTCTGTTAAAGTAAAAGACGTAGAAAAAATAGATCAGACCAAGGATGATTTAATTTATTTAATGAGAGAAAGGCATGATATTGATGATCCTGAAAGAGATGATTTTGAAGTAATGACAATGATCGAAGCAAAAGAAATGACAGAAACAGTAACCAATGGCATTACTATATTATTAGTTGTTTTAGCAGCAATATCTCTTCTTGTTGGAGGAGTAGGGATTACTAATATAATGTACGTAAGTGTTGTAGAAAGAACCTTTGAGATAGGCTTAAGAAGATCTATTGGAGCAAAAAGAAAAGACATTCTTTATCAGTTTTTAACTGAAGCAGTAATTTTAACTTTTCTGGGAGGAGTTTTAGGTATTATTGCCGCAGTATCTTTAGTTTTCTTAATTTATGTAGTGGCTAATTCTTATGGTTTAAGTTGGCCGTTTTCTATTTCTTTTAGTTCCATTATATTTTCAATATTTTTCTCTGTTATGGTTGGATTATTTTTTGGAGTTTATCCTGCCAGAGAAGCATCCAACATTGACCCAATAGAAGCCTTAAGAAAAGATTAAAATGTTTTACGCTAATTTTTTTGACAATCTTTTAAAAAGTGTTAGAAAAAAGGTTTTAGAAATGGCTAATATTCAAAAACAAGATAAAGTTCTTGATGTTTGTTGCGGAACAGGAGCTCAAGCAATTTTATTTTCTAATTATAGTGATTTTGTTTATGGAATAGATTTAGACAACAGAATGATTGAGTTTGCTTTAAATAGAAAAAGTAGAGTTAATTTTGGTGTTGCTTATGCTGAACACATTCCTTTTCCTAGCGAATACTTTGATATTGTTTCAATTTCTTTAGCTTTACACGAAAAAGATGAAAAGTTAAGAAAAATGATTTTTTCAGAAATTAAAAGAGTTGTTAAAAAAGACGGAAGAATTGTAATTGCTGATTATAATTATCCTTTACCCTTTAATTTTATTTCTTTTTTAGTTGTAATGATAGAAAGAATGGCAGGAAATTATCATTTTAATTCTTTTAGGAATTATTTATCTTTAAAGGGATTAGATGATTTAATAAAAGAATTAAAAATAGAAAAACAAAGTTTTGCGATTAAAAAAACAATTAAAATAGTAAACCTAAAACAATAAAAATAAATTATATTATTGTTTTAAATATCATTTTACTTATTTAGTTTTGACTCTTAATGTAAATTAAAGTATAATGTGCTAATGAAGAAGGTTCTTACATTATGTTTAATTGTTGATGAGAATAAAATTCTTTTAGGAATGAAAAAGAGAGGTTTTGGAGAGGGCAGGTGGAATGGTTTTGGTGGAAAGGTTGAAGAAGGAGAAAGTATTGAAGAAGCAGCGAAAAGAGAGGTTTTAGAAGAGGTAGGAATTAATGTTAAAGATTTAAATAAAAAAGGAGTTATTGATTTTGAATTTTTAAATGACAATAGTTTATTAGAGGTTCACATTTTTAAGGCCTGTGATTATTCTGGATCTCCAGTTGAAACAGAAGAAATGAAACCACAATGGTTTGATATACTAGACATTCCTTTTTCAGAAATGTGGCCAGATGATTTATATTGGTTACCATTATTTTTAAAAAATAAGAATTTTAAGGGTAAGTTTATTTTTGAGGATAAAAACAAAATAATTAGTCATGATCTAGAAATTTTAAATGATTGAACTATATTTTAAAGACGTTAAGAAGGAAAAATTAGAAAAGATTAAAGACGTTAAAGACGGATGTTGGATTAATATTGAAAATGCTAAAGAAGAAGACTTAGAATATGTAGCAAAATTAACAGGATTAGATATGCCTGATTTAGATGATGTTTTGGATCCTTATGAATTACCTCGTATTGAAAGAGAAGGAGAAAATATTATTATTTTTGTGAGAGACGCACAAGAAGAAAATAAAGAAGATATTTATACTAGTTTATTAACTTTAATTGTTACACCACGATATTTTTTTACAATATCTCCTTCTAAAAATAAGATAATTAATTCAATGATTGATAAGGGTATTAGCCCTTCGACAACCCAAAGAAGTAAAATGTTAATATCTATTTTACTTTTAATTTCTAAAAACTTTACAAAACAAATTAAGAAAATTAGAACGAGTGTTTTTTATCAAAAGAAAAAGATTGATGACGTAGAGAGTTTAGATATTGTAGAATTAATTAAAAACGAAGAAATTGTTAATCAATATATATCTGTATTGTTTCCCATGAGAAATGTTTTTGAGGCCATAGGAAGTGGAGGTTATGTTCATCTTTATTCTTATGACACAGACTTATTAGAAGATATGATTATTAGTATTAAGCAATCAGCTGATATTTGTAGTGTTAGTGAAAAGAGTATTAGAAGTTTAAGAGAATCATATCAAGCCATTTTTACTAATAGATTAAATAAAACAATTAGGCTTTTAACTTCTTTTACTATTATTTTAACAGTTCCTACTATTATTGCTAGTATTTATGGAATGAATATTGGTCTTCCTTTTCAAGAAAATCCATTAGCATTTTTATTTATTTTAGCTTTAATATTTTTAATTTCATCTGTTTTCTTTATTATTTTTTATGTTAATAAGTGGTTATGAATGAATTAGCAAAATTTTTATCAGGCTTTTTCTTTGCCTTAATTTTATTAAATATTTGCATTCTTTTAAGTGGATGGCTTCCTGTTAATTTTATGGGCATTGTTTTTGATATGAATTTATGGACCAGTGCTTTAATTGTTTTTTTGTTTTTTTCAATGTTTTTTGCTTTTTTAGGGTGGGGAACATCAAAAGGGAAAAAAGCATCAAGTTCTTTGTTCATTGTTTTTCTTTTGTTTGTTTTGGGCGCAACTTTTTATTTATTTGAAAATCCTAGAGAATATAAGGCTTCTTTAACAGAAACAATTAAGGAAGAGTTTAAAGTTTTAGAAATTAATCCAGAAGATGTTGAATTTAATGGAAATAAAGAATTCACAATAAGTATTGGAAATGAAAAAAATGATTCAGGAACATCTATAGTAATTGATAATGACGAAAATATTATTACTGCTGGTTATTTTCAAGGAACAATTGATTTAGATCCTGGAATAGGTGTTATGGAAAAAACTTCTTTAGGGGGATCGATTAATAACAATGCTATTGATATTTATTTAGCAAAATATACCCAGGGAGGAAGATTGATTTGGGGATTTTCTTTAGGTTCTATTGGAGCAGATACAGTTAATTCTCTTAAAACAGATAAAGAAGGTAATATTTATTTAACAGGATATTTTGGCGGACAAATGGATGTTGATCCAACAGCGCAAGAAAAACTAATTAATAGTTCAACAGGAAGAGATGCGTTTTTAATTAAGTATAATAAAGATGGGAAATTAATGTGGGTAAAATCTTTTGGTAACCCTGAAACCATACCATTTTCTTTAACTGATAGTAGGTTTGAAGAAAGCATGGACATTGATATTGATGATAATGGAAATGTATACTTGATTGGTGTCTATGATGATATAATTGATTTAGATGATTCTGATGGAAATAAGTTTTCAGATACTTTTACTGCTTATGACAGAGATACTTTTGTTGCTAAATTTGATTTGCAAGGTAATTTTATTAAAGCAATTTCTATTTCTGGAAAAGGTATTACTCAAGGACAAGCAATAAAAGTTGATAAAGATGGAAATATTTACGTATCAGGATTTTTTGATGGTAAAATAAGTCTTGATGGTAACACAACTTTAACTTCAGCTGGTTCTTTTGATTGCTTTATAGCTAAATATAATAAAGATTTTTCACTTGTTTTTTCTAAAAGATGGGGCGGATCTCAGGCAGATAAGGTTAATATTGGAGCTATTGACTTAGATCAAAATAATAATATTTATGTTTCAGGAGAATTTAATAGTTCTTTATACTTAGGAGACTTCAAGATTACTAGCAAGGGGAATACAGATATTTTCTTTGTTAAATTTAATAATCAAGGAAAAGTTGTTTTTGCTAAAAGCATAGGGGGACCATATAATGATTCTTGTTTTAAAATTAAAACAGATAAAGAAAACAACATATTTCTTACGGGATATTTTAAGGATACTGTTGATTTTGATGCTGGCAAGGGAGTATATTTTTTACAATCAAATAGTTTTGGAGAGGCAAGTGATGTATTTTTAGCTAAATATTCTTTTGATGAAGACTTTGTTTGGGCCAGAAACTTTGGAGGCTATGTTTCTTTAGCTGATGAGATTCAATCAGGGTACGGACTAGCCATAGACTCAAGCAATAGTCCAATAATTGTAGGAAAGTTTTATGATCAAGTTGATTTTCATTCAACAGAAGAATTGAACATGATTAGTGCTGGGAAAGGAGATGCTTTTTTAGTGAAATATAATCAAGATGGAGAAATTGAATAGTTATTGACCAGATGCTGTTTTTATTGTATATTATAAATAATAAAATAATTTTTTAAAAAATGGAAGAATTAAGAATTCACAATATTCAAGAAATTAAAAAAGAAAAGCCAAAAAGTAAAAAGAAAACTATTTTAGGTGTGTTTTTAGTATTAGTTTTAATTGTTTTAGGTTTTTGGATTTTTCAAAATATTGCATCTGGAAGTATAAGTAAAACATTTAATTCAAATGAATTTATTCAGTTTGCTGTTGCTGATAAAAGTTATGCTTATTCTTATTATGATCAAGGTAATTGGTATGTTAACATAAAAGGAAAGATTCTTGGACCTTATGATAGTAGTATTATTTATTTAGCTATTTCTAATTCTAATTATGGGTTTAGTTATTTTAAGGAAGGAAAGGCATATGTTAATATAAAAGGAAAAATCCTTGGACCTTATAGTGATATAATGTCTTTGTCTGTATCTGACAAAGGATATGTTTTCTCATATTTTGATCAAGGAAAAAGATATGTGCAAACAAAAGATAAAACATATGGTCCTTATGAAAATGTTTCAGCTTTAGCTATTTCTAATAAAGCCTTTGGTTTTGTTTATTCTCAATCAGAAAATGCCTGGTATGTAAATATTTCTGGAGAAGAGTTTGGACCATATACTGATCCTATATTTTATTTATCTGTTTCTGATACCAATTATGGTTTTAGTTATTTTAAGAACGGAAAGATGGAAATTAAAGCAAAAGATAAGACATACGGCCCTTATGATGATGTAGGTAGAATCTCTGTTTCTAATAAAAGTTTTGGTTTTTCATATTTTAATAGAAATTCTAATCAATGGATTGTTAATATTAATAATAAGGATGTTGGATTTTTTGATGAAGTCAGTGAATTAATAGTTTCTGACAATAATTACGGTTTTATTTGTCAAAAACAAGGATTATGGAACGTACAGATAAAAGATAAAGAATATGGTCCTTATGATTTAGCCAATAGATTATTTATTTTTGACAATAATGTTGGATTTGCTTATCAAAAGAACGGAGAATTTTATTTCTCTCTTAATCCTAAAGAATAAAGAGTCTGGTCTAGTTTGACCAGGTTTTTTCATATGGTATAATAAATATATATGAAAAACAAAATTTTAATTGTTATTTTATTGTTAATTATTGGTTCTAGTTTTTGGTTTTTATTAAAAGAAAAACCAATAGAGCAAGCCAATGCACCAGAAGAAAAAACAATAGAAGTTATTAATAATAGCGTAAAAGAAGAAGGCGAAGAAAGAATTATTTCTGTTTCTTATCCATCTTTAGGAATTGAAGAAATAGACAAAGAAATTAAAGATTTTATTGATATACAAATTAGTCAATTCAAAGAATTAGAATATGTTTCTTTTAGTGGGGCACCATATTCTCTTGATGTTAGTTATTTTTCAACAGCTTATAAAGATATTATAAGTTTTAAGTTAAATGTTTCAGAATATACTGGGGGAGCGCATGGCAATCATTATGTAACTTGTTTTACGTATAATCTTGAAGAAAAAAAGAAAATGAGCTTAGGGGATTTCTTTAATAGCGATTCTTATTTAGAAAAAATATCTGATTATTCTATTAATGATTTAATGAAAGATGAGTATGCTGTAGAAGAATGGATTAACGAAGGAGCTGGACCAAAGATAGAAAACTTTGAAAGATTTGTTATTACTGAAAATGCCTTTATTTTCTATTTCCCTCCTTATCAAGTTGCTCCATATGCAGCAGGAGAAAAACAAACAATTATTCTTTTAAATGAATTAAAGGATTATTTGAATGATAATATTTTTAAAGATTATGATTTTTCGATTAATAAAGGAATATATGTTTTATCTCCAGTAAAAGGAGAAATAATAGAAGAGTCTCCAACAATTCAAGGAGATCTTAAATATTTTTTAAGAGTAGAGGGATATCTTAATGGTGATAATTGGGCTCCTTTTGAAGCTGTTGGCGGAAGAGTTGAGTTGTTAGATGAAAACAATAACGTTTTAGCTTCATCAACGCTAGAGATAACAGAATATTGGATGAAAATTCCAGTTTATTTCAGGTCTTATTTGTTTTTTAATCCCAATGGAGCAAAAAAAGGAACTTTAGTTTTTTATAATGATAATGCTAGTGGTTTAGAAGAAAACGAAAGAAGTTTTTCTTTGCCAGTTAATTTTAAGTAAATAAAATTTATTTGATATTATTGAAAAGTAGTGATAAAATTTAAGAATAATAATAAATATTTTATTATGAATAATAAAAAAATATATCGTTCAAGTAAAAATAAAATTATATTTGGAGTCTGTGGTGGATTAGCTGAATATTTTGAAGTTGATCCATTGTTAATTAGAATTTTATTTCTTGTAATTTCTTTCCCAGGGCCAGGAATATTTTTATATTTAATTCTTGCTATTTTAATGCCAACAGAAAACAATAAAAATGGAAACAATATAGAAAGTAAAAAAAGAACAAAACAATCAACCAAAGAAGTGGAAGGAAATGGAAATTGGCCAAAAGACATAAGAAATATTGTTGGCGTAATAATAATTATTTTTGGTTTAAATATTCTTTTTTCTAATTTATTGAAAATTGATATTTTAAGTTGGATTGGTTGGAATGTTCTTTGGTCGTTGGTTATAATATTTATTGGTATTAAAATAATTAGAAATTAAAATGGAAAACAAAAAGAAAAAATTTGAAGAATGCAAAGGTGCTGATTTTGATTTAATGAAAACTTTTGCAGGTTTAATGGCAATTTTAATAGGCCTTGCTTATTTTTTAAAAGCTTTAGGTCTTATTGTTTTTAATTTTAATGTTTTTAGTTTGTGGCCCTTGATTATAATCTTTTTTGGGTTATCTCTTTTAACCAAAAGAAATATTATTTCTGATATAGTAGGAATTATAACAATGTTATTGGTTTTATTTACAATATTTTTTTCAATGTTTTCTAATCAAATTAACGATATTACGATTAAAACTACACCTGTAAGTGTTGAAATAGAGCAAGGTGTAACAAAAGCAAAAATAGGAATAACCGTTGGCGTGGGTGAAATTGATGTTTTTGGAGAAGAAAATTATAAGCTTATTTCTGGTAGTTTGGTTAGTAATATTATGGAATTAGAGGTTTATTCTAAAACAAAAGGAAATTTACAGTCTGTTTTAGTTCTTCCTTCTGAAAAAGCAAGTTTTTTTAAACATGATCCTAAAAACAATCTCTCCCTAAGTATTAATAATACATTACCCATTGATTTTGTTTTTCAGGGTGGAGCAGCTGATTTAAATTTTGACTTAAGGAAAGTTTTGGCAGAGAACATTAATATTGATGCAGGAGCATCTAATCTTGATTTAAAGTTGGGAAATATTGTTTCCTCTAATGTAAAAATTAATGCTGGAGCAAGCTCAATTAACATTACCTTACCAAAAGATGTTGGGGTAAGGTTAAATCTTGAATCTGGTTTGTCTTCTAAGGTATTAAATGGATTGATAATGGAAAGCGAGAAAGTATATAAAACACCTGAGTATGATTTGAAAGATAAAAAAATCAATATTGATATTTCTATGGGAATGGCAAGTTTAAATATTAATTGGGAGGAAATGCAAATACCTAAAACAGAAGTTCAATTGTATTATTATAATCAATTAGAAGACAAAGAAATTAGTTGCGGAATTGATTATGTTTTACCAGTTAAAAGAGAGATTAATTTAAGCCAAACACCAATTCAAGATACGATTAATTTATTAATTAAAGGAGAAATCACAGAACAAGAAAAAGAAGAGGGTTTTACAACAGAGTTTCCCAATGAAAACTTTGAATTAATTGGTGCTAATTTAGAGAACGGAATTTTATCTTTAGAGTTTACAGAAGTACCTGGTTTTACTATGGGTGGTTCTTGTAGAGTATCAATATTAGCTAATCAAATAATTAAAACAGCTAAACAGTTTTCTGGTGTTAACGATGTTATTCTTTTGCCAGATTCAATCTTTCAGCCTTAATTATGAAAATATCTTTTCATGGTGCATGTAGAGAGGTAACAGGATCTTGTATTTTAGTTGAAACAGAAAAAACAAAATTTCTAGTTGATTGTGGAATGTTTCAAGATGATGAAACTTACTTTAAAAATGAAATATTCTCATTTGATCCTTGTGATATTGATTTTGTTTTATTAACTCATTCACATATTGATCATTGTGGAAGAATACCGAAATTATATAAAGAAGGATTTACTGGTAATGTATATTTAACAGAGCCAACAAAACAAATTGCAGAAGCGATGCTTTTAGATTCAGCTAAGGTTTTTTTAAAGGAGAAAGAACATTCTCCTTTGTATTTTGAAAAAGATGTTTTAGAAGCAACTAATCATTTTTTTTCTTTAAAATATAATAAAGAAAAAATGGTTTCTTCTGACGTAAAAATTAAATTAAAAGATGCTGGGCATGTTTTAGGTTCTTGTGTTTTTGAAGTTTTTGTAGAAGGAAAAAAGATTATTTTTTCTGGGGATTTAGGAAATAATGCTTCTCCAATTGTTAAAAATCCTGAAATTATTGATGGAGCTGATGTTCTTTTTGTAGAATCAACTTATGGAGCAACTTCTCACGATTCAAGAGAATCAGGAAGACAAGCTTTAAAACAAGCAATCAATGAAGTTGTTAAAAATAACGGAGTGTTAATGATACCTGTGTTTGCATTAGAAAGAAGTCAAGAAATAATATTTGAACTAAAGAGTTTTTTAGTAAAAGGACAAATTCCTTCTGTTCCTGTTTTTCTTGATAGTCCTTTAGCAATTAAGATAACCGATATTTATAGGAGCTTTGCTAATTCTTTTGATGAACAAGCTTTTGAATTAATGAAAAGAGGGGAAGATATATTTGATTTTAGGGGACTTAAATATGTAAGAAAACCAAATCAGTCTAAGAAAATTAGCGCTATAAAAGGAGCAAAAATAATTTTAGCTGGAAGTGGAATGTGTACAGGAGGAAGAATAGGAGGATATTTAAAAAAACATTTAGGTAACTCAAAGAATAAATTATTATTAGTTTCTTTTCAGGTTGAAGGAACTTTGGGGAGGTCTTTGGCCGAGGGAGCAAAAACAGTTGTTGTAGATAATCAAAAAGTAAAAGTTAGAGCAGGGGTTTCTTCTCTTCATTCTTTTTCTTCTCACGCTGATCAAGAACAGATTATTAACTGGGTTTCTGAGATTAAAAAACCAAAACCTAAAACAGTTTTTATTGTACACGGAGAAGAAGAGTCTGGTTTAGCTTTAGAACAAAAAATTAAAGAAAAATTAAATTTAGATTGTATTGTTCCTTTTTCTGACAAGGTTTATGAGATTTAAAGATTATTTTTTTCTTTTTTCCACAAATTAACAAAATATTTAAAGTTTTCAGAGATTTGTTTTATTGCTTTTTCTTTTTCTATTTTTTTATTATAGTAGTCTTTTATTGTTTTAAGAAAGATTGTTCTTCCAATGGCAAAACCAATGATTTTTTTATGGGGAGTAGCGTTTTTAATCCATTTTTCAATCATTTTTACGTTTTCTCCTCTACCAAGCATTATAATGCGAGAGTTTTTATTTATTACTGGAATTACCTTTAACCAATTATTGTCTCCTTCAAGTTTCCAAATATCTGGTTGAATAGCTTGTTTTATTTCTTCGATTGCTTTATCTGTTTTTTTATGATCTTTAACCAATAACTCAAAGATTATTTTATAATTATTTTCTTTACAGAATGTATTTAATTTTTCAAATTTAGATAATTGTTTTTTATTATTTTGAGTAATATCATACCTAACAAGAATTTTAACAAAGTCAGGATCAACTTTTTTAATGTGTTCCTTAAATCTATCTCCATATTCAAATTCAAACTCTTGTTTTCCGCTTTTTTCTACAGAAACTGAAATAAGCGTATTAAGTTCTTTTGCTTTTTTAATAACATTTGTTCCATATTCTTCATCTATAAGAATTCCAAAATTATTTTTGTTTTTTGCAAAATCAAGAAAACCATAAAAAATAATTTCTTTAAGGTTGGAAATGATTTGTTTTTGTTTTTTGTCAGGTTTATTCTCTAAATTAAGGACATTTTTAATAAAAGAAGAGCGATGATCAAAAGGGAGAATAAATAGTTCGTTTTTCATATGAATATATCATACTATTTTTAGTGTGATTTGGCAATCGTTGTATTTTTGAAGTTTTTTATGATATAATAGCATTACAAAATTTAATAAATAAACAAATCTTTTAGGTTTATTGTTTTTTTAAGGCGGGCTATTTTTTATGACTAAAGACATAATTTTAAAACTTAAAGAATCTAATTTATTGGGTCGTGGAGGCGCAGGCTTTCCCACGTGGTTAAAATGGGATTTAGTTAAAAAGGCTAAGGGAGACAAGAAATATGTAATCTGTAATGCTTCTGAAGGGGAGCCTTGTGTTTTTAAAGATGGATATATTATTAAAAATTATCCAGAAGAAATGATTAATGGAATAGTTTTAGCTATGGAAGCAGTTAATGCTTTCGAAGCATGGATTTATTTGAACAAAGATTATTATTCAAAATATTCTAATAAGCTTAAAAAGATTATTGGAAAAAAGAAGATCAATCTTTTTAAAAAAACAGGAGGATATATTGGAGGAGAAGAAAGTGCTTTATGTGAATCAATAGAAGGCAATAGGGTTGAGCCAAGATTTAAACCCCCCTATTTAGCTGAGAAGGGATTATTTGGTTGTCCTACTTTGGTCAACAATGTAGAAACTTTTTATTACGCAAGTAAAGTTGATAAAGGAGAATATAATCAAACAAGATTTTATTCAATTAATGGGGATGTTTTAAATCCAGGAGTATATGAATTAGAAGAATCTTTAACAATGGAGCAAGTTTTAAAGAAAACAGAAAATTATCCTAGTTTTGATTTTTTTATTCAAGCAGGTGGAGGTGCAGCAGGAGAGATATTTTTAAGAGAAGAATTAAAGACTCCTTGTGTTGGCGCTGGTTCAATTACGGTTTATAATAAGCTTAAAACAGATCCCTTTAAATTAATGGAAAAATGGATTGAGTTTTTTGCTTGTGGCAACTGTGATAAGTGTTTGCCTTGTAGAGAAGGAACATATCGTTTGATGGAAATGATAAAAAGAAGAAAATTAAATGAAGAAATAATGGAACAAATATTATTTTCTTTAAGAGAGACAAGTTTTTGTGCTTTGGGAAGAGGAATACCAGTTCCTTTTAGAAGTTTTTTAAAGAAAGTAATGGAAATTGATTTATGAAAAAAATAAAAATAATAATTGATAATAAGGAAATTATTTGCGAAGAGGGAGAATTAATTTTAGAAGTTGCTCAAAAAAACGGAATAGATATTCCTAGTCTTTGTTATCATTCTGATCTTGGTCCTTCTGGTGGGTGTCGTTTATGCTTAATTTCAATTAAAGGAAAAAAAGGGTTTTTTACTTCTTGTTCAACTAGAGCTGAAGAGGGAATGGAGATAACAACTGAGTCGGAAGATATAACAAAATTAAGAAAGATTAATTTAGAGATGCTTTTTGCTCAGCATGTTGAGCATTGTAATGATTGTATGAAAAATTACAATTGTAAACTTTTTTCTTTAGCTAGAAAATATGGTATTGATTTGAGAAAATTTGAAGATAGAAAAAAAGAATATCCAATAATGCAATTTGGACCAGCTATTTTATATAAAAGCGCTAAATGTATTGATTGTGGTAATTGTATAGAGATTTGTAAGAAACAAGGGGTAGGATTTTTAGAAAAAGAAGAAAAAGGTTGTTTTTTTGAGGTTGTTCCTTCTAAAGATAAAAATAAAGATTGTGTTTATTGTGGTCAGTGTATTGTTCACTGTCCAGCTGCTGCTTTTGAGGAAGTTGATTCAATAGAAGATGTTAAAGAAGCATTTAAAAAGAAATATGTAGTATTTCAATTTGCTCCTTCAATAAGAACAAGTATTGGTGAAGAATTTGGAATGCCTTATGGAAGCGTTGTTACAGATAAACTGGTTGGAGCAATTAAACAATTAGGAGCAAAAAAAGTATTTGATGTTTCTACAGGAGCTGACATTACAACAATAGAAGAAGCAGGAGAATTAATCGAAAGAATAAAGAGCAAAAAGAAACTACCAATGTTTACTTCTTGTTGTCCTGCTTGGGTTAAATTTGTTGAATTTTATTATCCTAAATTTATTCCTCAATTAACATCAGTTAGGTCCCCACAAATTATAATGGGAGGAGTAATTAAAGAATATGTTTCTAAAAAAGAGAATATTGACCCTAAAGATATTTTTGTTGTTTCAGTGATGCCTTGTACATCAAAGAAATATGAAATTACAAGAAAAGAATTAAAAGTTAAAGGATTAAATCCTGTTGATAAAGTTTTAACAACTCATGAATTGGCTTGCATGTTTAAGAATAATAATATTAATTTAAATTTTGTTAAAAAAGAAAAAGTAGATCATATTTTAGGAGAACCAAGTGGTGCCGGTATAATTTATGGAGCTAGTGGTGGAGTAACTGAATCAGCTCTAAGAACAGCAATTAGAAAATTAACAGGAAACAAAAAAGCAGATATTAATTTTCAACAAGTTAGGGGAATGGAAGAAGTTAAAGAAGCAACTGTAAAAATAGGAGATATTTCTTTGAAGGTCGCTATTGTTAATGGGTTAGGTAACGCTAAGAATATTTTAGAAGAACTTAAAAAGAACCCTAATAAGTATGACTATGTTGAGGTGATGGCATGCTTTGGGGGATGTATTGGTGGAGGAGGACAACCAGTTCCTGCAGATAAAGAAATAAGAAGTAAAAGAGCTCAAGCATTATATAGTATTGACAAGGAAAAAGAAATTCGTTTAGCTGATGATAATAAGGTTGTTCAAAAACTATATGAAGAATTTTTAAATAATAAAGAAATTATTCATAAAATTTGTCACACAGAGTATTCTAAAAAGAAAAAAGAAGATATTAAAATAATAAAAAAAAATGGAAAAAGTAAAAACAATAAATAAAATAGATTCGTTATTTTTAGCTAAAGTATTTATTCTAACTAGTATTTTAGTTTTTGCTCCTTTGCTGAAAAATCAAATAATTACAGGACCTTTAGTTAATTTTATCCTTTTTGTATCAGTTATTTTATTGGGAAGAAACACAGCCCTGTCTTTATGTTTTTTTCCAAGTGTTATTTCTTTATTAACAGGATTTCTTCCTATTGTTATGGCTCCAGTAATTCCATTTATTATTATTGGTAACATGATTTTAGTTTTAGTTTTTGATTATTTAAGAAACAATCAGTATTTAGCAGTTTTATTATCTGCAATGGGTAAGTTTTTGTTTTTATGGGCAACAAGTTCTTTTGCAATAAGTATTTTTGCCAAACCAGTAGCGCAGAAAGTAGCTGTAATGTTTAGTTATCCACAATTCTTCACTGCATTAGCAGGAGGAGCTTTAGCAATATTAGTTTTAAAGATAATAAATAATAATAAAAAAAATGACATTTAAAGAATATCAAGAAGAAGCAAGAAAAACAGCTATTTATCCTAATTTAGGAAGTAATTTTATTTATCCGACTCTTGGCTTAGCCGGAGAAGCAGGTGAAGTAGCAGAAAAAATTAAAAAAGTAATAAGAGATAATAATGGAGAGGTAAGTGAAGAAAAAAGACAAGAGTTGATAAAAGAATTGGGAGATGTTTTATGGTACATTGCCAACCTTTCTGCAGAATTAAACCTTTCAATGGAAGATGTTGCTTTGAAGAATTTAGAAAAACTTAAGTCACGCCAAGAAAGAAACGAGCTTCATGGTAGTGGAGACAATAGATAATTATGGAATTAATTTTAATTTTAGGGCCAATGAAAAGCGGAAAATCTTTTGAATTGATTAGTTATTTTATGCCTTTGAAATATACAAACATTAAGTTTAATTTATACCAACCAATTAAAAACAAAAGAGATGAAGATGTTTGGTCAAGAAATGGAGTTTCAATAAAAGCAAGCAAGATTAGATCTTTGAAAGAAGTATTAGATAAAAAAGATAAAGTAATAGGAATTGATGAGATTCATATGTTTTCTGACAAAGAAGTAGAGGTAATTGAAGAATTACTTAAAAAAGGTAAAAAAGTAATTGTTTCGGGCCTGGATTTAGATTATAAAGGAAAAATGTTTCCTATAATAAAAAGATTATTTGAATTAGCTCCACGAAAAGTAAAATATAAAAGAGCAGTTTGTGAGATATGTAAAAACCCAGAAGCAATTTATACGCAGATATTTAAAAATAATAAACCAGTAATTAAGGGTTTACCATCAGTAGTTCCTGAAGATGGTAAATTTACTTATGTGCCAGTGTGTCGAGATTGTTTTATTAATAATAAATAATATAAATATATGGAAAAAAAAGACTTCTTTGTAATATCAATTATTGATAATTATGTAAAAGACCTTAGCGGTAATTGGATTAGCATTTTTATAATCGGTTTACTTTTAATTGCTTTTAGTTTGGTGTTTTTTATCTTTCCTAACGAAACATTAGTTTTTATAGTATATATTTTAGGAACAATGCTATTTTTTGTTGGTTTGGGAGTACTAGGCATGGCAATGAAAGTTAAAAGAATAGAAAGTAATTACGAAAAAATAAAGAAAAACATTGAGAAAAAGTTTTTTGAATAAATATGGCTTCTTTAATTAATGTAATAAATGTTCAAGGAGAACGAGAACCTTTTTCATTAAAAAAGGTTTACCGTTCTGTTTTAAGGTCTGGTGGGTCTAAAGAATTAGCTCATAAGATTAGTAATGAGATTGAAGCAATTATTTATCCTGATATTTCCACAAAAGAGATTTTTAAAAACATTAAAAGTAAATTAAAAAAAGAAAGCATTGAAACAGCAATTAGGTTTAGCCTAAAAGAAGGAATGAGAAAATTAGGGCCCACTGGATTTTTGTTTGAAAAATATATAGGAGATTTATTTAGGGAACATGGCTATACTGTTAAAACTAATAAATGGCTTAAGGGAAAATGTATTGACTATGAAACAGATGTTTTGTTAGAAAAAAACAATACTATTTTAATTGGAGAATGTAAGTATAGAAATCACTCAGGGGAAAGAATTGATGTTGGTGTTTGTTTGAAGGTTTACGCGTCTTTTATTGATATTAAGAATGGGAATGGATTTAAAAAAGAAATTAAGCCATTAGTTATAACTAATACCAAATTTACAACTAAAGCAATTAAATATGCAGAATGCCAAGGAATAGAATTATTAGGGTGGAATTATCCAATAGATAATGGATTAGAGCGTTTAATTGAAAGTAAAAATCTTTATCCAATTACTGTTTTGCCTTCTTTTAATCAAAGTTTTGTAGAGTATTTTTCTAACCATGAGATAATGACAGTAAAGGATATTTTATTAATAGACATTGCAAAATTATCAAAAAAAGCTAAGATACCAGCAAGTCAATTAGAAAAATTAAAAAAAGAAGCAGAAGCATTATGCCATTAAGAATAGGAATTGTTGGTCTTCCTAATGTAGGAAAATCAACATTGTTTCAAGCAATTACTCAAAAGCAAGTAGATAGAGCTAATTATCCTTTTTGTACAATAGACCCCAATGTTGGGGTTGTTGCTGTTCCAGACGAAAGAGTTGAAAAATTAGCAGAATTAACAAATTCACAAAAGAAAATATATACAACAATAGAGTTTGTTGATATTGCTGGGCTTGTTGAAGGAGCTAGCAAGGGAGAAGGATTAGGGAATAAGTTTTTAGCAAACATTAGAGAGGTAGATGCAATTCTTTATGTTTTAAGATGTTTTAGAAAAGAAGATGTTGTTAATGTTCGCTCTGAAATTAATCCAATTAAAGATAAGGAAATTCTTGATATGGAATTAATTTTAAAAGACATGGAAACCGTGGAAAAAAGAATTAATTCTTTAGAAAGAGAAGTTAAGTCAGGAGATAAAAAAGCAATAAAAGAAATGGAAGTTTTAAAGAAAGCATACGAATTACTTAAAAAGGGAGATCTTGTTTGTGAATCTGATTGGGCTGAAGAAGAAGCAAGGATTATTAAATTATATCAGTTGCTTTCCTTTAAGCCAAGAATGTATCTTTTGAATGGATCAAAACAAGAAGTAGACCAGTTTAAAGATTTTTTTAATAATTATGTATCTTTAGATATATTGGGAGAATCAGATATGGCTGAATTAAGCGAAGAAGATAAAATAGATTTAGGAGTTAAAGAAGAATCAAAGCTTAATGAATTAATAAAGGAGAGCTATAAAATTCTTGATTTAATTACTTTTTTAACAACTGGTCCTGACGAGACAAGAGCCTGGACAATAAAAAAAGGAGATAAAGCTCCGCAAGCAGGAGGAGTAATCCATAGTGATTTTGAAGAAACCTTTATTAAAGCAGAAATAATTAATTGGAAAGATTTAATTGATTGTGGAGGATTTGCAAAAGCAAAAGAAAAAGGAATGATAAGAACAGAAGGAAAAGAGTATGTTGTACAAGATGGTGATGTAATTGAAATAAAAAGTGGAAAATAAATTTATTTTATATAAAGAATTATTGTTTAACAATTGAAAATCAATTAATTTAGTGATAATATTTAAATACAATGCTTGTAGAAATTAAAATAATATTGTATGATTAATTTTGAGGAATTTAAAAATATAGACCTAAGAATAGCAAAGATTATTTCTGTTTCAAGAATTGAAGAATCTGAAAAATTATTGAAAATAGAGGTTGAATTAGGTGAAGAAAAAAGAATAATTGTTGCAGGAATTGCTAATTATTATTCTCCAGAAGAATTAATTAATAAAAACGTTGTGATTGTTGCTAATCTTGAACCGAGACTAATGTTTGGAACAGAGAGCCAGGGAATGATATTGGCAGTAAAAGACGAAGATAAATTATCTGTTCTTGTTCCTGAAAAGGAAATCAAGAGCGGTTTAAAAATAACATAAAGATAATAATAAATAAAAATAATATTATGGTAAAAGAATTAAAAAATTGTGGAATTCTTTATAAAATAATAGGGATCGTATTTATTGTTTTTATACTAGTTCTTATTGGTTATTATTCAGCTGCAACAACTGAAAAATTAAAACAAGCTGATTATATTGGCAGAGACAATAATGTAATAACAATTTCTAAGAAAGGAACAGTTTATGCTACGCCTAATTTAGTTAAAATATCTTTTTCAGTAATAACTGAAGAAAAAAAAGTAGGAGATGCCCTAAAGGGTAATTCTGAAAAATCAAATGCAGTTATTGAATTTTTAAAAGAGCAAGGAGTGAGTGAAACAGATATTAAAACAACATATTTTAATGTTTCTCCTTTATATGAATGGCATAAAGATAGCTTAGATATTTATTCTTCTTCAGGAACTAGAGTTTTAGTAGGTTATGAAGCAAACCAAACAATAGAAGTTAAAATTAGAGACGTTGAAAAAGTAAGTAGTTTGATAGAGGGAGCAGTTAGTGCGGGAGCTAATGAGGTAAATAATTTAAGTTTTATTGTTGAAAATGAAGAAGCATTTAAAACTCAAGCCAGAACAAAAGCTATTATTGATGCAAAAGCAGAAGCTTCTCAAACAGCTCAAACATTAGGAGTAAAACTAGGAAACATTATTAGTTTTACAGAAAGTACTTATATTCCTTATGACTATTCATTAAAATCGTCTGTTGCTGGTATGGGAGAATCAGTAGCTAGTCCTTCAGTAGCTTTAGGAGAAAATAAAATAGAAGTAACAGTTAATATTGTTTTTGAGATAAAGTAGTATGAGTAAGTTAGAGATAATTATTTTAATAATTTTTTTTGTTTTGGTTTGTGGTTTTTTCTACTTTTTACTTAATATGGGCTCACAGGAAAATAGTGCTTCATTAAGTGATTCTGTTGCAGTTAAACAAAGTAACGAGGAATCAAAGCCAGAATTAAAAATAGAAACAATGGAACAAGGACAAGGACAAGAAGTTAAAAAAGGAGATTTTATTAGTGTTCATTATACGGGATATTTAGAAGATGGTACAAAGTTTGATTCTAGCGTGGACAGGGGAGAACCTTTTAATTTACAAATTGGTGTTGGTCAAGTTATACAAGGCTGGGATCAAGGTATTATTGGAATGAAAATTGGAGAAAAAAGAAAATTAACAATTCCGCCTGAGCTTGGCTATGGTTCAGCTGGAGCTGGTGGAGTTATTCCCCCTAACGCGACTTTAATTTTTGAAGTTGAATTATTAGAAATTAAATGAAAAATCGATTTAAATTTTTAATATTTCCTATTGTTTTATTAGGAATATTTTTTGGAGATTTTGTTTTTGCACAAACTCAAAATGTTGAGATTGATTTATTTTATTTGCCCACTTGTTCTCATTGTCACGAAGAAATAGATTTTTTAAATGAAATAAAAACAGATTATCCAGAAATAAAAGTTAATAAGCATTCTATAGCTGATGGAGGCAAAACAGAACTAATGTTAAAGAAGTATAAAGAGTATAGTGTTCCTCAAGATGTTTGGGGACTAGTACCAGTTACTTTTTTTGAACAAGGAATATATATAATAGGCTTTGAAAGAGCAAATACAGGACCACAAATAGAGTCATATATCAAACAAATAATTGAAGATAAAAAAAATATAGAGATTGTTTCTCCTCCTGAAAAAAGTGATATTGAGGACAAGACTAGTATTGTTGACGATAAAAGAAAAATAGACATTCCATTTATTGGTATAATTGATGTTTCTAATTTTTCGCCACTAGGATTAGCAATTGTTTTTGGAATTTTAGATGGTTTTAATCCTTGTGCAATGGCTGCTTTAACTTTTCTTTTAGCTTCATTAATCTCTTCGGGAACGAGAAAAAGGATTTTATTAATTGGAGGAACATTTATTTTTGTTTCTGGAATAGTTTATTTTCTATTTATTGCTGCTTGGTTTAATTTGTTTTTAGCTCTTTCTTATTTTAAATTAATTACTACTTTGATTGGTCTTTTTGTAATATTTTTTGCGATTACGATTCTTAAAGAATATTATTCAGACGTTATTTGTAAATTTTGTGAAGCAGAAGTAAAAAAAGACATTATTTCTAGAACCCAAAGAAAGTTTTTATTAAAAATGGAAGAAATGACAAGAAAAGAAGTCCCTCTTTTTTTGAGTCTGGTAAGCGTAGGAATAATTGCTGCTGGAGTAAACATGATTGAACTTTTTTGTTCAATGGGTTTCCCAGCTGCTTTTACTGGAATGTTGATCGACCTTGGGGTAGATAGAGCTATGTTTTATTTTTATTTGTCAATTTATATATTTTTCTATATGTTAGATGATTTAATTATTTTTCTTATCGCAGTAAAAACCTTAAGCATTACTCAATCTTCTCAAAAATATATAAAAATAGTTAAGCTTATTTCTGGAATTTTGCTTTTAATTTTAGGAATAGTTCTTGTTTTTGATCCAGAATTATTAAATTTTGCATAATGCTTATTAAAATAAAAGTATACCCTTTATCAAAAAAACAAGATTTTGTTAAAAAAACTGAAGATTCTTTTGAAATAAAAGTTAAAGAAAAACCAGAAAAAGGAGAAGCAAATAAAAAAGTTAAAGAACTATTATCCAAGCATTTTAATGTTCCCTTAGGAAAAGTTGTTTTAAGGAAAGGAGCAAAACAAAAAAATAAAATATTTGATATTAAATTATGATTAACGTTATTGTTTTAATACTTTCAAACCAAACCCTTCTCGCAAGTGTTTTAGCATGGTTTTTAGCGCAGACCATAAAAGCTGTTGTTTTGACCGTTAAACAGCGTAAATTTAATTTTAATTTATATGCTTTACCAGGAGGGTTTCCTTCGTCTCATAGTGCTACTGTTTCGGCCATGGCTTGTTCTGTGGGCTTAAGTTATGGTTTTGACTCTGGTTTGTTTGCTATAGCTGTTGTTTTTGCTTTTTTTATTATTTATGATGCAAGAGTAATTCGTGGAGCAGCTGGTAAACAAGCTCAATCATTAAATAAAATAATAGAATCTCTTAACTTAAAAGAAACTAAAGATTTAGTAAAGCTTAAGGAAGTGTTGGGGCATAGTCTTTTTGAAATATCTTGTGGGGCAATAATTGGTATTGCTTGTTCTTTATTTTTTTATAATTAATATGGAATTACCAGAAGATTACAAAGAAGGAAAAAAAGATTTTTTAGGAGCAAAGATTGATTTGAGAAAGAGACCCTTTATTCCGAGAGAAGAAACAAGTTATTGGGTTTCTTTAGCTATTGAAGAAATAAAAAAAGATTCGACTTGCTTAGATCTTTTTTCTGGTTCAGGCTGTATTGGTTTAGCAGTTCTTAAAAATATTGATAATTCTTATTGTGATTTTGGAGAAAAAGAGGATTTATTTTTAGAACAAGTTAAAATTAATTTAGAGTTAAATAAAATTGATAATCATAGATACTCATTGATTAAGACAGATGTTTTTTCAAACATTAATAAAAAATACGATTTTATTTTAGCTAATCCCCCTTATGTTGCTTTAAGTAGGATTAATGAGGTTGGTGATGACGTCAAAGAATTTGAGCCTCATGTTGCTTTATTTTCTGGTTTTGACGGATTAGAAATAATTAAAGAGTTTTTATCAAAAGCAATGTTATTTTTAAAAGATAAAGGAGTGATTTTTATGGAATTTGACGAAAAACAATTAAAAGATATAGAAAAGATTATAAAAAATAACTATTCTAAGTACGAATTTTTTAAAGATCAGTTTGATAAATATCGTTTTATTAGAATAGAAAAATAATATGTGGGAATATATTTTATTAGGTATAGTTCAAGGAATATTTGAATGGATCCCTGTTTCCAGCGAAGGAGTCTTAGCTTTAGTTTCTAAGTTTTTAGTTGAAGACTTAAATCCTTTAGATTTAGCAATATTTCTTCATTTAGGAACAATGCTTGCTGTTTTAGTTTATTTTTATAAAGACTGGATTGATTTAATCCTAACAAAGGATAAAGATTTTTTTAAGTTTTTTGTAATTGTAACAATTATTTCTGGAGCTATTGGTTATGTTTTTTATCAAATTTCAGGTAATATAATTATGGGATCAGGTTTATTGTTTCTTATGGGAATTGGACTTCTTTTTACATCTTTTGTGCAGGGAAATAAAATTAATATAGGAATCAATAAAAAATATTCTGCAATTATAGTCGGGGTCCTTCAAGGGCTATCAGCTATTCCAGGAGTTTCTCGTTCTGGTTCTACTATTTTTGGTCTTTCTTTTTTTGAAAAAGACCCAGAAACAATACTTAAGCAATCATATTTAATTTCTGTCCCAGTTGTTTTAGGTTCTTCTTTGTATTTATTTATTAAAAATCCTACTTTAGCTTCACAGGGTTGGATTGCCTTATTGTTTAGTTTTGTTTTTGGTTTAATTTCTTTAAAGTTTATATTAGATTGGGCAAAAAAAATTAATTTTTCAATGTTTACCCTTGTATTCGGAATTATTTGTTTAATTGGAGCAATGATTTCTTTTTATTTTAAATTATGATTGAAGAAATAAAAAAAGAATTAAATAAAAAAGCAAACAAAGAAAAAGCCAGAATATTGGCTCGTTTTTTCAAAACAGGAAAAGGGGAATACGGAGAAGGGGATTTTTTTATTGGAATTAGGGTTCCCGATCAAAGAGAAGTAGCTAAAAAATTTAAAGAAGCTTCTTTTAAAGATTTAAAAGAATTGATTAAAAGCAATATTCACGAATACAGATTAACAGCTCTGTTGATTTTAATTTTTAAGTATAAAAATAATGAAGAAAAAGTGTTTGATTTTTATATTAAAAATATTAGAAAAATTAATAGCTGGGATTTAGTTGACTTATCAGCTCCTAATATTATTGGAAATTATTTAATAGACAAGGATAGAAGTATTCTTTATGATTTTGCTAAATCAGAAAACTTGTGGGAGAAAAGGGTTGCAATTATCTCTACCTTTACCTTTATTAAAAATAATGATTTTAAAGATGCTCTTAAGATATCAGAGATTCTTTTAAATGATAAGCACGATTTGATTCATAAAGCAGTAGGGTGGATGTTGAGAGAAATAGGAAAGAGAGATGTTGAGATGGAGAAAATATTTTTAAAAAAACATTATAAAAAAATGCCAAGAACAATGTTAAGATATGCTATTGAAAAACTTCCAGAACAAGAAAGAAAAAGAATTTTAAAATCTTGACATAAATTCTCAATGTATTACTATGTAGGGGGTGAAAAATGAAGTACTTTGAAATTGCAAAACGTCTTTCTCTTGAAAAATACCTTTTCTTGGGGCAGGTTATATTTGACAACTTTAATCAAGTTGTTTTGATCGAAGAAAACAAAAAAGTTAGATTTTCTTTAAAGAAAGAAAAGAAAATTCAAGAAATATGGGAGAAACATCTTTTAGATAGTCCCAATGATTTTGATGGAATTATTGGAAGCATTATGGAGATATCTGAAAAACAAGGAATTTTAAAAATTAGATTTAGAAGAGGAAAATTTTCTCAATTTTATTCAACTTTTAATAAAAGAAAAGAAAAAATTAACCTTTGTAATATTCCTTTAGACAAGGGAACATGTTTGCCTATATCTTTTGGGGCCATTGCTATAACTCAGCCTAGTCTTAAAAATCCCAATGGCTGTATATTATTTGCTAAGAGAGCTAATACGGCTTTTGATCCAGAGGTTATTACTCTTCTTCCGGGTGGGTATTTTGATCCAGAAAAAGATAATTCTATTTTTTCTACTATTTTTAGAGAACTTTTAGAAGAAACAGGAATTGTTATGAATAATATTAAGGTTAGTTTTTTGGGAATTATTTATAATAGTTATGGTTCTAGACAGCCATTAATTGCTTGTCATTTAAATATTCCTACAACAAAAGAGAAAATAGAATTAAATATTGACGAAGAATCAGAAGAAGTATTTTTTATTGATAATGATATTGCTGCTGTTAGAGAATTTGTCAGAAATAAAAAAATAGCTGTACATGATGCATGGAAAATAATTCTTTATTTTGATAAGATACTAAACAATTAGTATCTTTTTTTATTTTACCCTTGCTCTTATTTTAAAGTTTATGGTATACTAATTTAATGAACTTGTTTTTGGATTTTCAAGAATACGGTTATATTATAATAGGACTATCAGTTTTAGTATTTTTGATAATTGTATTCTGGATTTTTTTCTTAAAGATTTTTGAAAGCAAAAGAATCAAAGCTTCTATGTCTTTTACATTATTTTCCATAAGAATACCCCCTAAAACAGAAGAAGAACTAAGACAGTCGGGCAAACAAGAAAAAGACTGGATTAGATTAATGGAAGATTTTTATGGAAGTTTAATTTCTTTAAAAAAACAATCATTTTTAGGGGTTTTGCCTTGGATTACGCTAGAGATTGCTAAAGTTAAGGGAGAAATAGGTTTTTATGTTTCTGTGCCTAAAGAATTTGAAACTTTTATTGAGAAAAAAATATATAGCATTTTTCCAGATGCTCAAATAGAAAAAAGTGATGATTTTAATATTTTTGGAGAAAACGAAGAAATTAATTGTGCATATTTAAAACTTAAAAAACCAATATATCTTCCTATAAGAACTTATAATTATTTAGAAACAGATCCATTATCCATTATTACTAATGTTTTAACCAAGCTAGAAGAAAAAGAAGAAGCTGTTATACAAGTAGTTTTAAGAAATTCTTCAAGTTTTTGGCATACCAGAGCAAAAGAAATAATTAATGAAGTTAACAAGGGAAAAAGTTTTGGAGGAGCATTAATGGAAACTAGTCCTTTTAATTTTTTTAAGTCTCCAGAAAAAAAAGAAAACCAAAAACAAATAAAAGTAGACGAAGATTTATTAAAACATCTTGAAGAGAAAATAAGTAAACAAAGTTTTGAAGCAAACATTAGAATCGTTGTTTCGATTAAAGATAAAGAAAAAAGCAATGATGTTTTTTCTCAAATTACCAATGCCTTTGATCAGTTTTCTTCAACCAATCTTAATGAATTTTCAGTAGTTAAATTAGGGAAATCAGGATTAAAAGATTTTCTTTATAATTATAGTTTTCGGTTATTTAATCCTCGTCAAAGCATTATATTGAATACAGAAGAGTTAACTAGTATTTTTCATTTTTCTACACCTTTTCTTAAAACACCAAACATTAAAGGATTAAAGGCGAGGACTTTTCCGTCACCATTTAATATTCCTAAAGAAGGAATTTTATTAGGTTTTAATCAGTACAGAGAGGAGAAAAAAGAAATAAGAATTAAAAAAGAAGACAGAAGAAGACATGTTTATATTATTGGTCAAACAGGAACAGGTAAGTCTTCTTTGCTTTCTAATTTAATAGAACAAGATGTTTTACGCAAAGAAGGGGTTGGAATTTTAGATCCACATGGTGATTTAATTGAAGATATTTTAGGAAAAATACCCAAGGAAAGAATTGAAGATGTTGTAATTTTTGATCCAGCTTCTTTGAAAAGAGCAGTTGGTCTTAACATGCTTGAATATGATCCTAATTTTCCAGAACAAAAAACCTTTATTGTTAATGAATTAATTAGTATTTTTGATAAAATTTATGATTTAAAGCAAACCGGTGGGCCAATGTTTGAACAATACACTAGAAATGCTTTAATGCTTTTGATGGATGATCCTTCTGAAACATATACTTTATTGGAGGTTCCTAGGGTTTTTACAGATGGTGGTTTTAGAAAATACCTTATTTCTAAATGTAGAAATTCTTTGGTTAGGGAGTTTTGGACAGAACAGGCAGAAAAAGTAGGAGGAGAAACATCATTAAAAAATATGGGTCCATACATTACCTCTAAATTTGATACTTTTATTCAAAACGATTTTTTAAGACCAATATTAGGACAAGTTAAGAGTACTTTTAATTTTAGAGAAATTCTTGATCAGAAAAAGATATTTCTTGTTAATTTAAGCAAGGGACGCATTGGAGAAACAAATAGTTCTTTATTGGGTTTAATTATTGCTAGTAAATTATCTATGGCTGCTTTTTCAAGGATTGATATTGAAGAAGAAAAAAGGAATGATTTTTATTTATATATTGATGAATTTCATAATTTTGCCACAGAAAGCATTTCTACTATTTTATCAGAGGCTAGAAAGTATAGACTTTGCTTAACTGTTTCTCATCAATTTATTGGACAATTAATACCAAAAATAAGAGAAAGTATTTTTGGTAATGTTGGAACAGTTATTTCTTTTAGAATAGGAGCAGAAGATGCAGAATTTGTAAAAAAAGAATTTGAACCAGTTTTTTCAATGATTGATTTAATAAACATTGATAATTTTAATTTCTATATCCGTCCTATTATTGATGGTCAAACAACAAAACCATTTAATGTAAAAACTTATCCACCGTCTCAAGGAGACAAAGAAAGAGCATGGGACATAAAAGAATACTATTCTTTAACTTATGGAAGAGATAGAGAGTTAGTTGATGAAGAAATCAACAAAAGAATTACTGTTTTAAAGGAAAAAATAAATTATAATTTTAATTGACATGGCTGAAGAACAAAAAAATCTTAACGAAAACAAAGATAAAGACCAGTTTTTAGAGTTTAGAGATGAGTACAGGGAAAGAGATAAAGTAAAATTAAGGGAAACATATTTTGGAGAAGACCTTTCTCAAAAAGAAATACAAAGATATTTACTTATTAAAGAAAGACTTAATAGACTTTTAATGCAAAAAAAAGAACAACAAGGATTTATGTATGTTCTTCATTTGAAAAATAAAAATCTAAATATTGATGAAGAAATAAAAGAAACAGGAGATGAATATTCTGAATTATTAGCCAAGATAAGAGGAAAAACAGGATATTCTAATGATCAGGTAGAAGAATTTATAGAAGGAAGAAGAATAAAAAAGATTAGATATTATTTAATTGAGCTGAACAGAGAAAATGATGAAGAAATAAAAGATAAAAGCGAAGGAAAAAGAAATCTATTTTTAGCCTTAAAAGATAAAGCAAAAGAAAAAAGAGCACAATCATTAATAGGGGTTGGCCTTATTGGTTTACCAATAAATGTTCCATATAATGGAATAATTAGTTTTATGGTTTCTGGTTTGCGCTCAGAGTTTTTTACAATTCCTTTTAATTTAAAAGATAAAAATGCTAATTTTTTTCTTTTAAAAGAAGCCCTTATTGAGAGAAAAAGTTTAAGAATTAAGGGAGACAAGCTTTCTTTTGAAATAAATGATTATTCTCTAAAAGAGTTTGAATTAAGAAATATTAAAATAAAAACATCTGATTTTGATAAAAAAAATGAAGAAATAAATAAAAAACAAGCAATAAATATTAAAAAAATAAAACCATTTGAGAATATTAATGAGAAAAAACCAAAGGAAGAAGAATTTATTGTAGAGAATTTTAGCAGTAGAACACAAGCTGATAATAAAAAATAAGGTATTGACCCAACAATAATAAAGTATTATGATATGTTTATATAATAAAGTATAAAAAAATGGAGAATAAAGATGTTGAAAATTTAGAAAAAAATAAAGAAGTAGTGTTTGAGGGTGGATCAGAAAGAAAAGAGGATTTTTTAAAGGAAGAAGTTTTAGAAAAAGAAATAGAAAAACTTTTAAATACAAAACAAAAAGCGATTGAGATTAAAAAACAACTTGAAAAACAACAAGGCTTATCTTTTAAGCTTGGTCTTAAAAAAAGAGATACATTGTTAGTTAACGAGTTTGATTCTTTACATGAAGATTACAAGAAAACATTAAAAAATTTAGAAGGTGGTGGTTTTAGTATAGAATTAATAGCTAAAAAAGAATTAGAATTAAATATCCGTAGAAAAAAAGAAGAAGCAGAAAAATTAGTTCAGGAATTAACACCTACAAAAACAAAATTGTTTGATAAAATTAAAAACATATTTTTTCCATCTAAAGAGAAGGTGAAAAATCAATATGATATACCAGAAAAGATATCAATGAATCTAGAAGAAGAAAAAAGAAAAATTATAGAATCTGGCGTAGCTGATGAATTTTTAAAAGACCATAAAGATAGATTTCCTCAAGATGCTGACAATCTTAAAGAAGAAAGTTTACCTGAAAAACCTGTAATTTTAGAAGAAGAACAAAAAGATCAAGACCTTTTTGAGGAAAAACAAGATACTGTTATTGGTAACGAAGAACAGGAAGATATTTCTATAGACGGTAATTTAGCTGGAAGGTATAGGGATTTTGATGAAGACCAGATTAATAAAAAGAAAAAAGAAATAGAATATGATTTAGATGTTAAAACAGAATCATTTAACATGAGGGATATTCCAAGTGAAGAGCAGGCAAAAGAAAAGTATGAAAAAATAAAAGAAGAGGAAGAAAAAGAAAGAGAAAAAATAGAAGAGTCAATGGATAGGCCAAATATATAAATTAATAAATTATTATGATTACAAAAGAAAAAGTATCAATACAATGCAAAGACTTAATCAAAGAATTAAATCTTGATTATTTACCTTTAGAAAAACAAGAAGAAATTATTGATGAGATGAGCGAGGTTGTTTATGATAGAATTATTCTAAGGGTTTTAGGAACGTTAACAGAAGAAGATGCAGTTAATTTAGCAAAACTTATTGGAGAAGGAAAAGAACTTGAAGTAACAGATATTCTTTCTAAAAAGGTTTCTGACTTTGAGGGTCTTTTGAGAAGGGAGTTGTTGGATTTTCAACATGAAATAATTCAATCTATAAAATAGTTTATGGAAGAAAATAAAAAAATAGAAGAACTGCTTTCAATAGCATTTGATGAGGGCATTGAAAAAGCAGTTAAAATAGCTAAAGAAAAACAAGATCCATATTTATTGGATGAATTTCATGATAAATTAATAGAAGAGATTAAAAAAAGAAAACAATAAATAATTTTTAAAAGCATACTTTCAAGGGTATGTTTTTTTGATTTTATTCTTTTTTTAGAATATACTTACTTTATGGAATTATCTAACCTAAATAAAGAGCAAAAAGAGGCTGTATGTTTTAAAGAAGGTCCTCTTTTGGTTATAGCTGGGGCTGGAACAGGAAAAACAACTGTTTTAACTAATCGCATTGCTTATTTAATCAAAGAAAAAGGCGTTAAGCCAGATGAAATTTTAGCCACAACTTTTACTGAAAAAGCAGCTCAAGAAATGGAAGAAAGAGTAGAAAACATATTACCTTTTGATTATTATGATTTTTGGATTTCAACTTTTCATTCTTTTTGCGATAGAGTTTTAAAAAATCATGGTCTTTTAATAGGATTACCTACTGATTATAAGCTTTTAGATAGACCAGCTCAATGGATATTAATAAAAAAGAATTTTGATAAGTTTCATTTTTTAAAACATTACCGTCCAATGGGTAATCCAACTAAATTTATTCATGCTTTACTTGATCATTTTTCAGATTGTAAGAACGAAGGAATTTATCCTGAAAATTATTTAGAATATATTGATATTCTTAAAAAAGATTTAAATGATATAGAAGAAGACGAAAGATTAAAAGAGATCGCTGAGGCATATCATCTTTATCAGAAATTATTACTTGATAATAGTTCATTGGATTTTGGTGATTTAATTAATTATACAATAAAACTTTTTGATAAAAGAAAAGATGTTTTAGAAAAGTTTAGAAAGCAATTTAAATATATTTTAATTGATGAGTTTCAAGATACTAATTGGGTGCAATACGAATTAATGCAAAAATTAGCAAGCCCTAGAAATAATATTAATGTTTTATTAGATGATGATCAGAGTATATTTTCTTTCTGCGGAACATCTTTTAATAATGTTTTAAGATTTAAGAAAGATTATCCTGATGCCAAAGAAGTTGTTTTAATTGAGAATTATAGATCAACTCAAAATATTCTTGATTTAGCATATGATTTTATTCAAAAAAATAACCCTAATCGTTTAGAATATCAATTAAATGAAATAAAAGAATTAAATATTCAGGCCAAAAAGAAAGGAATTGATTTAAAAAAGTTTACAAAAATAAATAAAAAACTTAAAAGTAATCAAAAGAAAGATGGTACAATAGAGCTTCTTTGTTTTGACTCAGGAGATGAAGAAATAACAGGAGTAATTAATAAAATTTGGGAAATTAAAGAAATTGATTTAGATGCTAAGTTTTCAGACTTTGTTATTCTTTGTAGGACTAATGATTCAGCTAATAAATTTAGTAGGGGTCTTGAAAAAGCAGGTATTCCTTTTTTGTTTTTTTCTTCCAAGGGACTATACACTAATCCTTTAATTCTTGATTTTATTTCCTATTTTCGAGTTATTATTAATCTTTATGATTCAATGAGTTTTTATAGAATTTTAAGAATGTCACCTTTTAATTTAGAACCAGAAGAAGTTTCTTTAATTACTCATTTTGCTAATAAAAAAGGTATTCCTTTATATGAAGCAATTCAAAGTCAGTTTTTAATGAATAAGTTTACAGCTGAAACAAGAGAAAAATTAAGGAAATTAGGAGAATTATTAAAAAAACATTATGAATTAGCAAAAAATAAAAGCGTAGGAGAAGTTTTTATTCATATTATTAATGATTTAAATTATGCTAAACATTTAGATAAGGCAGACGAAGAAACCTTAAAAAAATGGGAAATTATTTATCAATTTTATGAAAAGGCTAGAGAATTTGAACAAACACAAAATGATTCTCGTTTAATTTCTTTTGTTGAGCAAATTCAAATGGAAATCGATGCTGGGGAAGAAGGATCATTTAAAACTAGTTTGGATGATAAATTTGATGCAGTAAAAATAATGACAGTTCATTCAGCTAAGGGATTAGAATTTAAATATGTTTTTGTTGTTAATCTAGTAAGGAGGAAGTTTCCTACAGATCAAAGAAAAGCTCCAATTGAAATACCAAAAGATTTAATTAAAGAGGTTCTTCCTCAGGGAGACTTTCATATTCAGGAAGAAAGAAGGTTGTTTTATGTTGCTTTAACTAGAGCAAAAAAAGGACTATTTTTAACTTGGGGGTTAGATTATGGAGGAAAAGAATTAAAAAAGCCGTCACCTTTTTTAATAGAATCTAATTTAATTAAAAAAGAAGCACTTGAAAAGAAAAAATCTTCTAATTTTTGTTTTAGAAAATCTTTGAATAATGGTTTCAAGTTAGAGTCAAACGAAACAAATGTTTCAGGAAAAACAATCAAAAACTTTTTACCTGATCATTTTTCTTTTTCTCAAATAACAGCTTTTAAAAATTGTCCTTTGCAATATAAGTTTTCACATATATTAAAAATACCATCAAGAGGTAAGGCTGTTTTTACTTTTGGAAAAACAATGCACAGCACTTTACATAAGTTTATTGCTTTGGCTGTTAAAGATAGGGAGATTGAACAAAAAGGATTGTTTGGGGAGGGAGAAAAAACAAAGAAAGAAAATCATATACCATCTCTAGACGAATTAATAGATATTTATAATAAAGAATGGTCTGATGATTGGTATGAATCAGAGAAGATAAGAAAAGAGTTCTATGATAAAGGAAAAAAATCATTAAAACTATTTTATGAAAACTTTAAACAAAATGGTTTAAATCTTGCTTTTATTAATGATGAACCAGCCCTAGAAAAAACATTTGGATTAAAATTAAACGGAGATCAATTTATTGGAGCAATAGACAGAATAGATAATTTGGGTGATGGACTTGTAGAGATTATTGACTATAAAACAGGGAACCCCAAGAAAACAGTAAGCAAAGATGAAAAATTACAATTATTAATATATCAATTAGCCTTAGAAAGGGTTTATGGTCTTAAAGCAGAAAAATTAACCTATTTTTATTTAGAGAATGGATCTTCTTTGTCTTTTTGTGCCAAAGAAGGAGAAATAGATAAAATAGAAAAAGAACTAAAAGAAACAATTAATAAAATCAAGAGAAGTAATTTTAAGCCAACTCCAGGATGGCAGTGTAATTATTGTGATTTTAAGGATATTTGTGCTCATAGAAAATTATAGACAGTTATTAATATAAAAGGTATAATATTTTTATGAAAAGAAAAAATATTACAATATTAGGGGATGGTGCTTGGGGAACAACATTAGCTATTCTTCTTGCGGAAAATGGTCATAATGTTTTTATTTGGAGTGCTTTTCCTGAGCATTTGGAAGAATTAGACAAAAAAAGAGAAAATAAAAAATATTTATCTGGAATTAAGATTCCCCAGAGCATTAATTTTGAAAAAGATCTAAGTATTGCTATTGAAAAATCAGATTGGATAATATTTGCTATTCCTTCAAAGTTTTTTAGAGATGTTGCTAAGCAAGTTAAGCAAACAAAGACTCCTTTAAAAGGAAAGGTTTTTATTAATGTTGCTAAAGGACTTGAGCAAAAAACATTTAAAAGAATGACAGAAATTTTAAAAGAAGAACTAGGAAGTGTTCAAGTTGCTGTTTTGTCTGGTCCTACTATTGCGATTGAGGTAGCAAAGAAAATGCCAGCAATAATTGTAGTTGCTTCGATTAATAAAAAAGTAGCAAAAGATATACAAGAGATTTTTTCTAATAACTATTTTAGGGTATATACTAGCTCTGACATTGTTGGGGTAGAGATTAGCGGACCTTTAAAAAATATTATTGCAGTAGTAGCTGGTATTTCTGATGGATTGGGTTTTGGAGCTAACACTAAAGCAGCTATTTTAACTAGGGGAATTGTAGAAATACAAAGATTAGGACAAAAATTAGGAGCAAAGAAAAAGACCTTTTCTGGAATAGCTGGATTGGGAGACCTTTCTACTACCTGTATTAGTCCTGAGAGCAGAAATAGAACCTTTGGAGAAAGAATTGCCAAGGGTGAGACTTTAGATAAAATACTTAAAACAACAGATGGAATTATTGAAGGAGTAACGACTTCTGAAGCAGTTTATCAATTAAGTAAAAAGTATAGAGTTGATATGCCTTTGGCTCGAGGAGTATATCAAATAATATATGAAAAAAAGAGCCCTAAAGAAGTAGTAAGAGACTTAATGCAAAGAGAAAAGAAAGCAGAATAGGTTGACTAATAAGATTTTTAAGATAAGATTAGTATTATAATAAAATTAAATAAATATATATGAAAATTAATGTTTTTATAGAAATTCCTAAAGCAAGCCGCAATAAATATGAACTTGATAAAGAGACTAACAGAATAATGTTAGACAGAACTCTTTATTCTTCTCAATGTTTTCCTTTTGAGTATGGTTTTATTGAAAATACATTAGCTGATGATGGAGATCCATTAGATGTGGTTGTTTTAGCAACTAATCCTACTTTTCCTGGTTGTGTTGTTTCAGTTAAAATTATTGGAATGTTAAACATGGAAGATGAATCAGGTCTTGATTACAAAATTATTGCTGTGCCAGATGATAAAATTGATCCAAGGTTTAAAAATATTAATAGTATCGATGATTTAGATGAACATATTAAAAAAGAAATACAAGATTTTTTTGAAACATATAAAAGATTAGAACCAAATAAATGGGTAAAAGTATCTGGTTTTGAATCAAAAGAAAAAGCAGAAGAAGTAATTGAAAAAAGTAAGAAACAATAACATGAAAGAATATACAATAAACAAAGAAAAATGTGTTGGTTGTGGTACTTGTGCAGCTATTTGTCCAGAAGGATCTGAAATGGAAGGAGATAAAGCAAAAATAATTAGTTCAGCTAAAATCGAAGAATGTGGGGGAGAGGAATTATGTCCATACGAAGCAATTGAGCAAATAAATGGAGTAGAATTAGAAGAAGACAATGATGAATAATAATAATTAACCCAAGTAACATTGGGTTAATTTTATAAAATGACAAAAGTAGTTTTAGCAATATCAGGTGGAATAGATTCAGCAATGGCAGCAAGCATTTTAAAAGACCAAGGATTTGAAGTTATTGGTGTTTTTATGCGTTTGAATAACCCCACAGAACAATTAGAAAAAGCAAAGAAAATCGCTAAAGCATTAAATATTGATTTAAAAGTTATTGATGTAAGAAAAGAATTTAAAAAATTAATTATTGATTATTTTTTAGAACAATTAAAAAAAGGAAACACTCCTAATCCGTGCGTAATGTGTAATGAATTAATTAAATTTGAATTGTTTATTAAAAAAACAAAAAAGTTTAAACCAGATTTTATAGCCACTGGTCATTATGCTCGAATTAAAAATAATAGAATTTTTAAAGCAAAAGATGAGAGTAAGGATCAAACATATTTTTTGTGGAGGATTAAAAATTTAGATAAAGTGTTATTTCCTTTAGGAGACTCACTTAAAGAAGATTTGATAAAGCAAGCTAAAAATAAAAAGCTTCCTGTTTTTCCTTATAAAGAATCTCAAGAAATATGTTTTATCTCTGGAACTACTAATGAATTCTTAAAAAAGAAACTAAAATTTATTAAAGGTGATATAGTTGATGAAAAAGGAAAAATATTAGGCGAGCACAATGGTTTATTTTTTTACACTATTGGTCAAAGAAAAGGAATTGGTTTAAGTGGAGGGCCATATTATGTAATTAAAAAAGATTTTAAGAAAAATCGTTTAATTGTTAGTAGCAATGAAAAGCTTTTATTAAACAAAGAAGTTAAATTAAAAGATATCAAGTGGATCAATAAACAAGGTTTACCATTAAAAATTAAAGCTAAAATTAGATATGGACAAAAAGAAGTAGAAGCGATATTATCTAAAAACAAGGTTTTAAAATTTAAAAGTCCACAAAGAGCAATAACACCAGGCCAATCAGCAGTCTTTTATAAAGGAAAAGAATTGATTGGTGGGGGAATAATAATATGAAAACAACAAGAAAAACAAAATTAGATAAATTATTGGGAAACAAAAAGAAAGAAAAGATTCTTCTTGATTTTGGTTTACCCTGTGTTACTTGTCCTTTTGCTCAGTATGAAATGAAGCAATTAGAATTGGGTGATGTTTGCGACAGATATGGTATTGACTCTAAAAAATTAATTGCTGAATTAAATAAAAATGAATAAAAAAGTATGGGGCATAATTTTATGCCTTTTCTTTTTAAATATTTTATCTTTCACTATTGTTTATTATTTTTCTAGTAACTATTTAGAAGTTATTTTTTTTGATGTTGGACAAGGAGATGCTATTTTTATTGAAACCCCACTAAAGCAACAGATTTTAATTGATGGTGGACCTAATAGAGAGAAAATAATAGAAAATCTATCAAAAGAAATGCCTTTTTGGGACAAAACCATTGACTTGATAGTTTTAACTCATACCGATAAAGATCACATAACCGGTCTTTTACAGGTTTTAAAAGAATATGAAATTGAAAATATTGTATGGACCGGTGTTGGTGAAAATAAAGAATGGGAAGAATTAATAGAAAAAGAAGAATCAAGAATTTTAAACTTAAGAAAAGGTTCAAAAATATTATTTTCCAATGTTATTTTTGAAGTCTTATATCCCGATAAAGGAGATAATTTTCCAAGTTCTAACGATTCTTCAGTTGTTTTAAAAATGGATTATGATAAAAGTTCATTTCTTTTTACAGGAGATATTACTTCTGAAAAAGAAAGTATTATTGGTGTTGATGTAGATGTTTTAAAAATTGCTCATCATGGGTCTAAATATTCAACATCTATAGAGTTTTTAGAAAATACTTCTCCTGAGCTAGCAATTATTCAAGTAGGGAATAATTCGTATGGACACCCTTCAGAAGATGTTTTGACAAGGCTTGATAATTTTGGTATTAAAACATTAAGAACAGATATTAACGGAAGCATTAAAGTTGTTTCTGATGGTAAAAAATTAAAAATAATAAGTAAGTAAACATATGGCAGATTTTAAAAAAGAAAGAACTCTTGTAATAATTAAACCAGATGGAGTGCAACGTTCTCTTGTGGGAGATATTATTCAACGTTTTGAAAAAACTGGTTTAAAATTAGTAGCCATGAAATTTGCTTTTGCAACAGAAGAACAATGTGAAAAGCATTATAGTAAAGACGATGCTTGGTGTGAAAGCAAGGGTCAGATTAGAGTAAAAGACATGGAAAATTCAGGTCTACCCATAGAAAAACCAGCCATTGAATATGGAAAAGATATTATTAGAGCAATATATGCATACATGACTGCTGGACCAGTTGTTTTAATGGTCTGGGAGGGGAATAAGGCTGTAGGAATAGTTAAAAAAATAGTTGGAGGAACTGAACCATTAACATCTGATGTGGGAACTATTCGTGGAGATTTAACTATTGATTCATATGATATTGCTAATCTTGATCAAAGAGCAGTAAGGAATCTTATCCATTGTTCTGACAAACCAGAAGAAGCGGAAAGAGAAGTTAAAATTTGGTTTGATAATAGTGAAATATTAAAATACAGACTTATTAATGATGAAATACTTTACGATATCAATTTAGATGGTATCAAAGAGTAACTTGTAGAATTTTTTAAATTATAGTAAGGTGAATATGGCCCTATCGTTCAAAAAATTCCGAACACCTTTCAATTTGGGAGCTATAATCTTTAATTGCTGTGGCAATTGAATG
>JAQUWR010000025.1 GCA_028692745.1 Minisyncoccota bacterium | reverse complement strand
CTTCAGCCTCGATTTCAGACAGCCGGCGATAGCCTCGTTGATGTTTTCGATCGCTTCATCCAGCGAATCCCCTTCTGTGATGCATCCCGGTAGATCAGGACATTCCGCAATAAACCTGCCTTCCTCGTCCTTTTCAATGATCACATTGAATATCATTCAGTCCATTCGTTGATTGTTTTAATATTTAACTCCATCTCAGGAGTAATATCTGCACATGAAAGCAAACTGAACCTCAGCCAATTATGATAGAGAGAATACTTGCACTCCTTCCATCAGTTATATTACAGTATACCGCAATATACTTCAATATGGTTCAGGCAACCACAATAAAGATCGACACCGAGCTCAAACACAGGCTTGATACATTAAAGAATCACCCCCGTGAGACCTACGGCGAGGTAATACAGCGCCTTACAGAGATGGCTATCGACAGCGAACCTCTCTCTGAAGAGACGCTCGGAAGGATCGAGGATGCCATCGCAGAGTTTCGAAAAGGACGGTTTGTCAGGGAAGAGGATATCGACAAACTTCTGGGTATTTAGATGTATACGCTCATCTATTCTACCGGTGCAGAGAAGGATCTGGCCGGACTCCCTAAAGACGTTGCAGTGAGAATCCACACATCGCTGAAAAAAATTAAAGAGAATCCATATAATCACGTGAAAAAACTTGAAGGAACATTTGCGGTTCCATTGTATTCATTCAAAGTCGGCAGGGAGTACAGGTGTATCCTCACAATTGAGGACAATAAGATGGTAATATTTGTAATCGAAATCGGCCACAGGAAGAATATCTACAGGAAATATTAATTCGGATTTTTTTCTTCTTTCAATTATTTGTTCTTTATCTCATCGGAAAGTTTCAGGTCCGGAAACTTTTTGTTTCCATTCCGGAAACAAATTGTTTACAAAGTGAAAACAAATGAAAACAGAACTACTGTGCGAACTCTTCAAGACTGAAGAAAGAATCAAGATTCTCAGGCATATCGCTGCACAATGAAATTGTATCCTGCCGGAACTGTGATCACGTTCAGAATATCATGGAGGCAACAGGGCAGAAATATATACTTGCTGATAGATAGGATTTTTAATGGAGTTTTGGTAATGACAGACAGTATAAAGAGTCTTTTAATATTCATCATCATCCTTGCGATCACAGGGGCAGCGGTCGGGGGGGCATATTATGTAGCAGTTGAACTCCCGCAGCAGAAGGCGATCGAGGAAAATCCCCCGGCAAATCCAACGGAAATAGATGTGCAATGCAATGTGTGCAAGAGCAACTGTAAGTATGAGACTAACTATAATGGATGCATGGCAACATGCGCACTCCTCTTCTGCGCAGGATAGGAATGAAAGTAAATTATAAAATGTGTTAAAAAGTGAAAATATGTATAAAACAGCTCAAAAATCAAATTAATTTATTTTTAGAATTATTGAAAAAAGGATTATTATCTTCGCGCCCGTAAACCCGCCGACAAAAACGAACCGGGTGTTGCAGAGTAAAACCCAGAATCGCAGGTGCAGCTCTTTTCGCTGCGAAAAATTAGGAGTTCAGACGTGCTGTTTTTTCAGGTTGGTTATTTGGAGAATAAATCCACGGGGATTCAGAACAACGCGAAAAGAAGTGATATAGAAAAGAAATAAGTTTTAGAGAATGCACTCCCTGCAGTCCTGGTCTCCACAGTCAACGTTTTCTATCTTCCATTTAAGTGCCCATTTTTTTATATCAGAAATTATGCCGATTATCTCAATTCCGCTCTCTGTTAACGAATATTCGGTCTTTACGGGAAATGATTGCGAGTCCACCCTCCGCTCGACAATAATCTCCTCTTCAAGCTCCTTTAAGCGTTCTGAAAGCAGTTTTGATGTAATCCCCGGAATTGATTCCTTTAACTCAGAAAACCTCCGGGTATAATTTTCTCCCTTGTATAGTTCGAGAACGATGAGGAGAGTCCATTTCTTCGTTAGGTAGCGGACTGTCTGGTATACCGTGCATGACTGATCCATGGTATAGTTTTAGAAACTTTTTGATATTTATATCAAGGTATTCTATACATACGATGTATCAATAAGATATCGAGGTGAAAGAGATGTTCTGTTATCAGTGCGAAGAGACGCTAAACGGAAAAGGATGTACAAAAAAGGGAATCTGTGGGAAGGACGAAGAGACCGCTAATCTCATCGACCTTTTGATCTACCTCTGCAAAGGAATTTCGGTCAGAAATGTGACCGCAATGGAGAAAGGGAATGCAAACCCTGATGCGGGAACCTTCATCATGGACTCGCTGTTTACGACGCTCACAAATGTCAATTTCGACAGTGACCGCTACTATCAGCTCATCAACGAGGCTATTGCAATTCGTGATTCGATACCAAAAGCCGGCGACGCTGAACACGACGCCTGCACCTGGAAACCAGCCGACAAGGCCAAAATTATGGAGAAGGCAAAGATGGTCGGAGTGCTTTTATCAGAAAACGAGAATGTCAGATCACTTCGCGAACTCCTGGTCTACGGGCTTAAGGGAGTCTCCGCGTACTACCATCATGCAGCGATACTCGGGTATACCGATGATGAAATCCCTGCATTCATTCAGAAAGGGCTTGCATCAACACTCAAAGACCTCAGCGTTCCCGAGATGACAGCCCTCGTGCTTGAGTGTGGCGGAATCGGAGTTAAGACACTAGAACTTCTTGACAGGGCACATACAACCACATTCGGAAAACCCGAGGTGACGGCTGTAAAAACCACTGTCAGGAACCGTCCGGCGATTCTGATTTCAGGGCATGATCTAAAGGACATGCAGATGCTTCTTGAGCAGACGAAGGGGACAGGGGTTGACGTATATACTCACGGGGAGATGCTTCCCGCACACGGATACCCGGCATTTAAGGGAATTGACAATCTTGTCGGAAACTACGGAAGCTCCTGGTGGCATCAGAAGGAGGAGTTTGAATCCTTCAACGGTCCGGTCCTGATAACGACAAACTGCATCGTTCCCCCACGGGATTCATACAAAGACAGAATATACACAACCAGTGTAGTCGGGTATCCGGAGACGACTCACATAGACGCGGATGCAGATGGGAACAAGGATTTCTCCGCGATTATAGAGCATGCAAAAAAATGCAGCCCTCCCGGGGCAGTCGGAAACGGCAGCGACCTGATAACAGGCTGTGCACATGATGCCGTTCTCGCTCTTGCAGGCCCTGTTACAGATGCAATTAAAAACGGCGCAATCAGGCGGTTCATCGTCATGGCCGGATGTGACGGAAGACACAGGGAGCGTGAATATTATACAGAGTTTGCAAAAGCCCTCCCGGGCGACACCGTGATCCTTACGGCAGGTTGTGCGAAATACAGGTACAACAGTCTTGGGCTTGGAGATATAGGGGGAATCCCACGAGTTCTTGATGCAGGACAGTGCAATGACAGCTACTCTCTCGTTGTAATCGCCAAAGCCCTTGCAGAAGCGTTCGGGGTGGATATAAACGAACTCCCGGTCTCATACAACATCGCATGGTACGAGCAGAAGGCGGTCCTGGTCCTTCTTGCACTGTTGAATCTTGGAGTCAAAAATATCACTATCGGACCTGTTCTTCCGGCATTTGTCTCGCCGGCGGTTCTTGACGTTCTGGTGAAGAATTTCGGCCTTGGAAAGAACAGCACGGTTGAAGAAGATCTTAAAAAGATGGTTCC
>JAQUWR010000015.1:11624-18391 GCA_028692745.1 Minisyncoccota bacterium | reverse complement strand
TGTCCTTTTGTTCCTTCTTGAAATTGCATTGGTGTAGTATTGGTTGAAGAACGAAAAAGAAAGTTTCCTTTTCCTCCTTTACCACCACTAGCAATTAAAATAGTTTCATTAACCCTAATCATTTCTTTTTTTTCTCCTGTATCTAAATTGTATATTACTGTTCCTACTGGAATTTTAACAATTAAATCTTCCCCTGATTTTCCATCAAGAAATCTTCCCCTTCCATCTTTACCATTTTCTGCTTTTATTTCTTTTCTAAAACGAAATTGTTTTAAAGCGTCTAATTCTGGAACTCCAATAAAATATAAATTTCCCCCTCTTCCTCCATTTCCTCCAGTTGGACCAACTCCTAGTTTATTTTTATCAAAAGCAACGGTTCCTTTACCGCCATTTCCAGCATTTACCTTAATTGTCACATCGTCTATAAGCATAAATTAAGCATAGCTTATTTCAATAAATAAAGAAAGTCATTAATTTCAGTTTTTCAAGTATTTTTTATTCTTAAGTTTACTCGGCATATATTCTTGTTTTTCTTGATAATTATGCTCTGGACTATACTTATAATCCTCACCATAACCAAGTTCTTTCATTAATTTTGTTGGAGCGTTTCTTAAGTGAATTGGCACTGATAAATTACCATAATTTTTAACATCTTCCGCTGCTTTCATGTATCCAATATATAATTCATTAGATTTTTTAGATTTAGCCATATATACAACTGCTTGAGCTAATATTACATTACATTCAGGATAACCAATAAAATGACATGCTTGATAAGCAGCAACTGCTTGTTCTAATGCTCTTGAATTAGCAAGACCAATATCTTCTGAAGCAAAACGAACTATTCTTCTTGCAATAAACAATGGATCTTCTCCTGCTTCAACCATTCGAGACAACCAATATAAAGAAGCATTATGATCAGAACCTCTCATTGATTTATGAAGAGCTGAAATTAAATTATAATGCTCGTCTCCTCCTTTATCGTATAATAAATTAATCTTATTAACTGCTTCTTTTACTAATTTGTCATCAATATTAATGTTTCCGTCAAGAGAATTGTTTAAAACAATGTATTCTAAAATATTTAAAGCTATTCTTGCATCTCCATTACTCATTTGAGAAATCATCCCTATCCCCTTTTTATTAATTTTAATCTTTAATCTAGGAAATCCTTTTTTGATTGCTCTTTTAATTAATAACTCAATATCTTTTTCTTCTAATTGTTTAAATACAAAAACTCGAGAACGAGATAATAAAGCTCCTCTAATTTCAAAACTAGGGTTTTCAGTTGTAGCTCCAATCAAAACAATCAAACCATTTTCAATGTGTGGTAATAATGCGTCTTGCTGAGCTTTATTCCAACGATGAATTTCATCAATAAAAAGAATTGTTCTTCTTTTAAGGCGATCATTAATTTTTGCTCTTTCAATTATTTCTTTTAAATCTTTGATTCCAGAAGTTACAGCACTAATTTTAATAAACTCTGACTTTGTTTGCTTGGCAATAATAGAGGCTAGAGTTGTTTTACCAGTTCCTGGAGGACCCCAAAATATCATTGAAGGAATCCTGTCTTCTTCAATTGCCTTTCTTAATAGTTTTTCTTCTCCAATTAAATCTTCTTGACCAAAAAAATCAGCCAATGTTTCTGGTCTCATTCTATCAGCTAATGGTTTAAATGATTTTTCCATTATTTTAACTATATTTCATTTATAAAAAAGAGGCAAGTATATTCACGCCTCTATTATTCTCAAGAAAAAATCAGTTATTAGTTCAAAGTTCCCCTTTGCAAAGCCATGAGCTTTATTATATATTAACTCAAATTTTTCCATGGTTAAATGTTTTTTTTCGTGAGCAGGACAAAAGTATATCATTGTTGCTTCTTTTGAAAGCAAGTCCATAATGTTCAAACCAGTATTATTACCACTAATTACAAAAATATTCTCATGCTCAATGTCCCAAATTTTTGAAAAAATATGAGCTACCCAGGGCTTGTTTTTATTCATAACAATACTTTGATCATCCCAACCACTCATTGTACCACTTAAATCAAAAAGTATTTTTGTAGCATTGATTTGTAGGTTTTCATATTCTTTAGGATCAATCCCATATGATTCAAGGGTTCCTTCTATTACATTTTTAACCCCAGAAGAAATAATGCAAACCTTAGAACCACTTTCCAGTAAATATTTCAAAAGTGTTGCTCCGTGTATTGAAATCTTGATTTTTTTAATTTCTTTTTCAAGACATTCTAGCCTAAGACCATTTTCTAAGTACATTTCAAGATTCTTTCTTTGCCAGTATTTTATTTCCTTATCAGTCAGAAATCTTTCTTTCTTAATAGCATAATATTTTTTTGCCATTTTTTCTGATAAAAGGATGTCTTTTCTTGATCCTACTTTTGAAAAAGCATTATTTACTGCTTGCCAAGAATTATTTTTATTTCCAGGCATTGTAAAAACTTGGTCCCAGTCGCAAATTAAAGCAAGTTCTGACGCAGGGATTATTTTTGAAAACCTGTAGCTCTCATCTGACATAATTAAATAGTTACAATCGTCTTCATTGGTCATGATTTCGTACTTTTGCTCCATTCTAAGAACTTCTAAACACATAATTTAATCTCCTAGTATTGTAAAAATACCAATTCAAATTTAGAACAAATTTTAATTAAAGTCAACTATAGTGTACTAATTATGTCCAAAATTATAAAATGAACAAATTAGACATTTTCATATATTTCTATTATACTGATTACAACAATTAAAAGCAATATTTATGAAAGAATTACCTAAAGATTACGACTTTAAAGCAACTGAAAGCAAATGGAAAACTAATTGGGAGAAATCTCAATTATATAAATTCAAGGAAAATAATGGCTCTCCTCTTTTTGTTGTTGATACTCCTCCTCCCTATGTTTCTGCTGATCATTTACATGCCGGTCACATTATGTCATATACTCAAGCTGAGTTTATTGTTAGGTATAAAAGGATGAAAGGATTTAATGTTTTTTATCCAATGGGATTTGATGATAATGGATTACCTACGGAAAGATATGTTGAAAAAAAATACAAAATTGATAAATCAAAAATAACTAAATCAGAATTTATTAAGCTTTGTTTAAAAGAAACCGAAGAAGGAATTAAAACATATAAAAGACTATGGACTAATTTAGGAATTTCTGTTGACTGGTCAAAAACATACAGCACTATTGCTCCCTTACCAACAAAAGTTTCTCAATGGTCTTTAATTGATCTGTACAAAAAGGGTTTTCTTAAAAGAGAAGAAGTTCCTATTCTCTGGTGTCCTTATTGTCAAACAGCGATATCTCAATCAGACACTGAAGACAAAGAAAGAGAATCAGTCATGAACTATATTTCTTTTGATACGAATGATAATAACAATATAATAATTGCTACCACTAGACCAGAATTATTACCTGCTTGTGTTGCGCTATATTACAACCCAAAAGACGAAAGATATAAAGGACTTGAGCAAAAAAAAGCAATTGTTCCATTATTTAATTATGAAATACCGATTAAAACCAGCGAAGCAGTAGACCAAGAAAAAGGAACTGGATTAATGATGGTTTGTACATGGGGAGATACTGAAGATTTAGAAAAATGGAGATTAGACAAACTAGAAACAAGAAGCTTATTAACTACTGACGGTAAATTAAATGAATTAGGAGAAAACTATCAAGGGTTAACTATTACAGAAGCAAGAAAAAAAATCCTTGAAGACTTAAAAGATTCTTTAATTAGACAAGAAAAAATTACTCAAATAGTTAATGTTCATGAAAGATGTGATACTCCAGTAGAATTAATTCAAAGCAAGCAATGGTTTATTAAAATCTCAGACATGAAAGATACCTGGCTTGAATATGGAAAAAAAATCAATTGGCATCCAGAACATATGTATAAAAATTATGAATTATGGGTTAATTCATTAAAATGGGATTGGTGTGTTTCAAGACAAAGATATTATGGTGTTCCCTTTCCTTTCTGGTATTGTAATAATTGTAATGAAGTAATATTTCCAAATGAAAAAGATCTGCCTGTTGATCCCACAGAAAGCAAACCCAAACAATGCCCTAAATGTAAAAGTAATGATATTGTTCCAGAAACTGATGTAATGGATACTTGGGCAACTTCTTCTTGCACTCCTTTTCTTTTAAAAGAATTAGGAAACAATGAAAAACTTTTTCCTGTTGATTTAAGGCCTAATGCTCACGAAATTATTAGAACATGGGACTTTTACTCTATTGTTAAGGGATACTATAATTTTAATCAAGTTCCTTTTAAAAATATAATGATATCTGGCCATGGTTTAGATGAAAAAGGCAAAAAGATTTCTAAACGCTTGGGTAATTATGTTTCATCTGACCAATTAATAGAAGAATATGGTGCTGATGCAGTTAGATATTGGGCAACTGGAGCATCTCTAGGTCAAAACTTAAGATTTAATCCTAAAGAAATAAAAAAAGGAAAACAAATTACAATCAAACTATGGAATGTTGCTAGGTTTATTCAAATGAATGAAATTAATACAAACAGTGATGTCAATTTAGAACAACCAGACTTATGGATAATATCAGAAACTAACAAAACAATAAAAACAGCAACTAAACATTTTGAAAGTTTTGAATATGCAAAAGCTAAAAATGAAATTGAAACTTTCTTTATGTCTAAGTTTGCTGACTACTATATTGAGTTTGTAAAATATAGATTAAACGAAAACAATAAAGAATCTAAAAAAGCTGCTCAATATACTTTATACACAGTATTCACAACTATTCTTAAGCTTTATGCTCCACTAATTCCTTTTATTACAGAAGAAATTTATCACTTGTTTACCAACGAAAAAAGCATTCATGTTTCTTTTTGGCCAGAATTAATAACGCACAAGGAGCCTGATAAAGATTTTGAAAAAGCAATAGAAGCTATTGATGAAATAAGGAAATATAAATCTGAAAATAAAATATCCCTTGGAAAAGAAATAGAAGAATATAAAATAAAAACAAGCGTTGATCTAAATAAATACAAAGAATTTATTCAAAAAGCCATCAAAGTAAAAGAAATAAAAAACACCCCCGACTAAGGGGTGTTTTTAATTCTATTGTTGGATATGGAAATATTTACTTTTCTGCAAGAGCATATTTTCTTCTTGTAGTTTTTTCTTTTTATCGTTTTCTCTTAAAAACCATAAGACAATTAAGAAAATAATTAGTCCTAATAATAGCCCTAAGAATAAATAAAATATCTTCCAATTATTACTAATAAATCCTGATAATCCAGCCATTGCTTCTTCACCATTCTTCTTAGAAACCCTAATTTCTAAAGTATCTCTTACTGTTTCAATATTTTTACCATTTGCTTCTGAAATATTAGTTAAATCAGTTGTTCCATAGACAAAACTATTTTCTCCACTAATTTTCATTTTAAAAATTACACTCTTTGATTTTCCTAATTCAATGGTTCCTAATATAAAGCTACCTGTAGCATCTCCACAAAATGATTGTCCTTCTACTTTTACATCGTAAACACTATCAATTTTAACTGGTAACATATTAGTTAAAATTACGTTTTCTGCTTTACAGTCAACAGCACTAACTGTTGCCATTACTTCAATTTCTTCTCCTGGTTTAGCGTATATAGAATCTTTCCAAGACACTTCAGTTTCTGTTAAATTTCTTGCTAAAACATCTACGCCAATATTACATTTCTTTATTACTGGTATAACAGGTGTTACTGGTATAATAGGTGTTACTGGTTTTTGAGTAGTAACAAAATCTTTAGAATATAAGCTATCAGAGATTGAATATAAATCATCGTCACAAGCTATTGACCATGCACGATAATAATAATTGTTACCCAAAGTAATATTATTATCAACATAAGTTGTACCGCTTCCATAGTATACAAGAGTTCCGTCAGAAATTGTTCCAGGATAAGAACCGATTTTTTTAGTAATCGCTGTATTGCAAGACCCTTGTCCAATATTCCAGGTTAATTTTATATATGAATTAATTAAGCTAGCATTAAAATTTAAAGGTGAATCTGGTTTAGTAATAAACTTCAAAGTATTACCATAAACAGTTCCTCTAGAATTTCTAGCCTCTGCTCTAAAATGATAAGCTTTTCCTTTTTCTAAATTAAGTGCATCATCATAAAAATAATTACCAGTTCTCTTGTAATCAATCCAAGGTGTATTGTATGAAAAATAATTAAGTCTTCCCCAGTTAAATCTAACACTAGTATTTTCTCCACCATCTTCTAATAAATAACCGTTCATTCTTGCTGAATTAACTGTAATGCTTGTTGCATTATTGGTTGTTACTTTTGAATTACCATAAACAATAGATCCTCCAGTTACATAAACACTAACTGTATCAGAAGCATAACCACCTTTGTTATCATTAACATTTAAGGTACAAGTATATGTTGCGTTGTATGAATTGCTTGGTGCATAGAATGTTGGATTAAGACTTGAGTATGATGATAATGATCCTCCAGTACATGACCAGCTATAGGTTAAATAGTCTCCGTCAGGATCACTAGCTGTTGCATTAAAGTAAGTGCTACTTCCTGATTGAACTGTTTTGTTTGAACCTGCGTCAACATATGGATTCCTGTTGTATGAACCACCTCCAGTTACATAAACACTAACTGTATCAGAAGCATAACCACCTTTGTTATCATTAACATTTAAGGTACAAGTATATGTTGCGTTGTATGAATTGCTTGGTGCATAGAATGTTGGATTAAGACTTG
>JAQUWR010000015.1:10609-11524 GCA_028692745.1 Minisyncoccota bacterium | reverse complement strand
ATGATCCTCCAGTACATGACCAGCTATAGGTTAAATAGTCTCCGTCAGGATCACTAGCTGTTGCATTAAAGTAAGTGCTACTTCCTGATTGAACTGTTTTGTTTGAACCTGCGTCAACATATGGATTATTATTCACTTGTGTTTTTTGAGCTGAACAATAGGCATTATTACCTCCATTTTCTCCATAACAAGTCCATGACCAATTATTAGCACTAATAACAAAGCTTGAGTTACCAACCGAACAAAGATTATAAGTTGGGGTTGTACTAAATGTTCCACCATTAGCTGAACCACATTGGCCATTGATTGGATTCTGAACAGTTCTTACTAAAATATTAATTGTATCAACAACAATCCCCCCTCTATTATCATCAACAGTTAAAGTACAAGTATAATTTGTATCATTAGAAACATAAGGAGCAGTATAGGTTGTATTTAATGATGAAGAAGATGAAACTTGTCCTCCAGTACATGACCAATTATAAGTCATTATGTCTCCATCAGGATCACTGGCTGTTGCATAAAAATAAATAGTTTGTCCGGATTGAGTTTCTTTATTTGATCCAGCATTAACAATTGGATCTTGGTTAACTTGAACTTTAGTAGCTGAACATTGAGCAGTTGTTCCACCATTTTGTCCTGAACATGTCCAATACCAAGAACCATTACTAGTAACAGAGCTTGGGGTTCCAGCTAAACATAGGTTAGTTGAAGGAGCAGTTGTAAATGATCCTCCATCAGCTGAACCACATTGGCCATTGATTGGATTTAATACATTTTTAACTAAGATATTAACTGAGTCACTTTTTTGACCTTCTTTGCTATCATTAACAACTAATGTACAAGAATAATTTGTATCTGTTGTTACGCTTGGAGCAGTATATACTGGGTCAATCATTGAGTATGATGATAATG
>JAQUWR010000015.1:0-10509 GCA_028692745.1 Minisyncoccota bacterium | reverse complement strand
AACATGTCCAATACCAAGAACCATTACTAGTAACAGAGCTTGGGGTTCCAGCTAAACATAGGTTAGTTGAAGGAGCAGTTGTAAATGATCCTCCATCAGCTGAACCACATTGGCCATTGATTGGGTTAATTCTTCTTGCAAAACAATATGTTTGGTCTCCAGTACTACCTGAATTTGTACATGTCCAATAATAGATATTACTGTATTCAGCATAACTTCCAGAATCTACTGGTATTCTCATTCCAGTTGCATATTTAACAGAAGAAGCAATAGTTCCAGACGTACAAAGACTAGATGTTGGCGCACTAGCAAATGATTGACCAGCCGAAGAACCACAAGCAGAATAAATACTAGTTTTATTACAAAGCATAGGGTTTGAACCATCAGAATCTGCACATTGCCAAACAAAATATGTTCTAATTGGATAATTAGAGTTAGAATAAGTTGTTGAATTAATAATAGGCGTTCCTGTCATTTGATAGGTCCAACCAGAAGTAACTAATGTTCTTCCTAAATTTGTATTAAAACTATTATATCTAGTTGATAAAATATTGCTTGACTCAGCACAAAATAAAGAAACATTACTCATTGATTGAGCTGGCCAAGTTCCAAAAACAGGAAGAGGGTACTTACAGCTAGCTGCTAACGCTTCTCCACCAATAAATATCATTAATAATACTGAAAAGAAAAATAATGATTTAAAAAGTTTATTTTTCATATATTTTAAAAACTTGATTGCTAATTAATTAAAATTTCTTCAAAAAACTCGCTCTTATAATTATATATTTTAAGCGAGTAAATAATAACAAATAACGCTATTTTTGTCAATAGCTATTTTATAACAGCTTGATTACCAAATCTTAGATCAATATATTCAAAATTATTTAAATTATTTAAATATTTTTCTTGTTTTAAAACAGTATCTAACTTTTCTACCTGCCAAATAAAATCATTATCTAAATTAAAGACAATATTACATCCATTAAGATCATTAACTATAAACTTTTCTAAAAAAAGTGAGCATTCCCCTATTTCCAAACCATAATGATCTAGCTTTTTGTTTAATAAAAATACTGAATTAATTATTTCTTGTTTTTTGTATTCTCCACTTTCTTTTTCTTGAATTATAATAAATTCTTTTTCTTTGTCACAATTACGAATAAAACTAGCTTCTTTATCTAAAAGAGAGCATTTGTCTTGCTCACACCAAATTATTGCTGGTTTTTTTTCTTTTATCTTTAAATAAATTATTCCTTGAGAAAAATCTTTTTTAATTGATATGCTTTCTATTGCTGGAAACTTTTCCATAAGTTTGCTTACTTTCCCCTTAAAAGATAAAAATATATTGTCTATAATAATATCTTTTCCTAAAATATTAAAAGAAGAAGAAAATAAATTTTCTGCTACCCCCTTAATTTCATCTTGAGATAAAGTTTCTGTTCCTGTAATTTCCATTCCTTTTATTTCAAAATTAGGCGAAAATTTATACAATGCAGAAAAAATAACAACCAAAAGAAATAAAAATCCGCAAAAACCTAAAAATACTTTATTTAAAAAGCTTTTCTTTTTTTTCCTTGTATATTTTCTTTTTTTCTTTCTCATAAATTACGCTTTTTCTTTCTTAATTGTTCAAAAATATACACTAACCAATACCTTAAATTCAAAGGATAATCCTTAGTTCTTAAATAATCTTTTTCATATCCACCAAAACCCTTTTTAAATAATGATAAGCCTTTCCAGGGATGATTTTCATTTTCTTTTGTATCAGGAACAATTCCCCAAAAATTATACTTTTTGCATCCTCTTTTTTTTGCTTCTTTAATTATTTCCCATTGCAATAAATATGATACAGGAATTTTTGAAGCTAAAGAAGCTCCTTGGTGATAAAAAGCTTGATTAGAATGAAAAATAATAATTGCTGAAGACAAAACCTCTCCCTTATACTCTCCAGAAAATATTAAAACTTGATTATCTTTTGAAAAAGCTTTTAATTCATTAATTAAATAATCTTTAGAAAAAGGAACAAAAGAATGCCTTTTGGCTGTTTCTTCATAAATCTTTTCAAAATTCTTTAATTCTTTTTCATCTATTGATTTAACAATTTTAATGTCCTTATTTTTTTCAGCTTGACGAACAAGATAACGAGTTGTTTTTCTCATATTCTTTAACAATTCTTCTTCACTAACAGTTAAATCCAGCTCCCAGGTAATTTCTGGATGCATATGCATTGGTGAATTAATAAATCCTAAATTTTTAAACAAATCATTATTCTCTTTATTCTTCAACATTAAAGACCCCATTCTTATAAATACAACATTTTCTTTTTTTCCCAATTCTTTTAAAAAAGTTAAAACTTTTTCCATTATTTCTTTGCTAGGATTATTTAAAAAAATTGGTCCATGAGGAATAAATAAAAAATTACCCCTTCTTGCTTTAATTTTAATTACTTGAAATACAGCAATTAATTCATTATCAAAAACACCAAAACGCCAAACACTATCTCCCATTAAAATATTAAATTCTCCCCAATTCCAAGAATGACAAAATGTCTTTTCTTTACATTTAAAAAGAAAGTTTTCCCATTCTTCTTTATTTTTTATTTCTTTAGTTTCCATTATTCATTAAAAAACTTCTTAACATACTCATCTCTCCCTTGAAGAAGTTTTAATATATAATCTTTTACTTTTAGTTGTTCTCCTATTCTATTTTCTAATTCCAATGCACAATAATCAGAAAAGTAATTATATGAATACTTTTTCAGATAATCAAATTCTGATAAATTTTCAAAAACATGACTATCGTATCTTAATTTGTCTCCATCTTCCTCAATTTTAAATTTATTTTTAATAGCACTAATATGATTACATCTAATAGGTAATCTGCTCATTAATTCGGAATTTCTATAATACTTATTCAGATCTGTTATTCTGTCATTTTCTAAATGAGCAAAATCAATACAAATTCCTCCAAATTTTTTAATTTCCTTTTCATCTAAATAACAAGCATGGGTATTTTCAATAGCAATAATATTAGAATACTTGGCCCATTCTTTAGGAATTGGATATGATTTTTCAGAGTGAACATTAAAAATTTGCGTATTGTATTTTTTAATAAAAAACTCTATTTCATCTAAGCCCATATCAGATCTTAAATGAACAAAAGGAATACTTTTAATTTTTGAATGCTTTAAAAAATCATAAAGCTCTTCTCTTTGTATCTTATTTAAAACAGTAGGAAAAACAGCTAATTCAATTATCCCCAATTCGTCAGCCTCTCTAATCTTTTCTTTCCACTTAAAATTAGTAGTTGTTATGGTTGGAAATATCTTCATAATACTAAAAACCCATTCCTGTTATTTCTTGTGCTTTTTTAGCCATAATCATTTTTGCGTCACGACTAACATTATTGATACACTCTTTTAAAACTTCTTCTTGTTTTTCTTTGCTTAATTCAGGATTTAAAGTAATGCTAATAATTTCTGTTTTACCATTAATTACAACCTTGGTTCCATCAATTTCTTTTTCTAGTCTTTCTTTACTTAAACTATCTTCAAAATCTTTTAATCTTTTCAATTGTTTTAGTTTATCAAACATATTTTTATTATTTTAATTGATTATTAAACGATTATACTACTTTTTAAGCGCTAAAGCAATTCTCTTTATGTCTTTATTAGAAAGCTTTGCATGAGTTGGTAAAGAAAGTATTTGTTTTGATATTTTTTCTCCTAATAAGCACTCTCCTTTTTTATAACCCATTTTATCTTGATTGGTTAATGGCGGAACTATAACTGTTTCCCTCCAACCATCATTCAAAAAAATATTATCTTTTCTTAAGTCACTTAAAACTTTGTCTGGATTATTAATTAAAATTGGAAACTTTAAAAAAACAGGCTCTTTATTTTCATAATATTCATTAAAAACTGTTTTAATTGAACTATTTTTAAATTCCTTAAAATAAAGTTGAGCAATTTCTTTTCTTCTTTTGTTGAATCTTTCTAATTTTCTTAATTGATTTAAAGCTAATATAGCCAAAGCATTAGGCATTCTTTTACCAAAATAACTAGGCAATATCCCTTGATTTTCTTTTTTAACTACTGACCTTAAAGAAAAAATATTCAATTCAAACATTAAAGAATAAAATAATCTACCTATTCTAAATTTAAATAAAGGTAAAAATAAGTATTCCATTAAAACTGGATAAAACAATTGATTAAGTGTCCATAAATTAGAAGGAAAATCATGTTCTTTAATTTTTAATTCTTGATTATTAACAATTACCATTCCTCCAAACACAGAAGAAATAATTTTATCTTTTCCAAGGCTAAAAAAACTAATATCGCCAAAAGAACCAACATATTGATTGTCATACTTTGCCCCTAAAGAATGAGCACAGTCTTCAATCAAATAAATGTTATTATCTTTACAAATATCACTAATTTCTTTGATTTCTGCTGGCCAACCAAAAGTGTGTTGAACAATCACTGCTTTTGTTTTAGAAGAAATAGCAGCTTGTATTTTCTTTTCATCAATATTTAAGTTATCTTTTAAATCAATAAAAACTGGTTTCCCTCCTTTAGCTATTATGGGATTAATAACAGCATTACAAGTAAAACCTTGCACAATAACCTCATCTCCTTTTTTAATATTTATTGATTCTAAAATTGCTAACAAACAACTTCTTCCGCTATTAAAAGAAAAACATTGATTAAACCCAAACTTTTCTTGAAATGTTAATTCTAGCTCTTTAATTCCTGGTCCATTTTTCCATTTCCAAAAAGAAAAAATCAATTTTAAACTTAAAAAGACATCATCTTTTTCAAAATTAGGAAATAAAGCGCTAAAAATTATCTTGCTCATTTCTTTAATAAATTAATTACTTTTTCATTTACTCTTCCTTCTAATAAAACAACCCCATCATAAGAATAATTAGCTCTAACCATATCATATATTTCTTTGGGATTATTAATAAAAACTGCTTTTTTTGTTTCCTTATTTATATCTTTAAAATAGTCCTTGGTTGTAATTATCGCTAAATCACAAATTTCATTAATTTTCTTTCCAATTTCTTTGTGAATTGTTTTTGCTTCTCTACCCAACTCAATTAAACAAGGCATAACAATTATTTTTTTACCTTGCCATAATTTTAAATGCTCTAAATGAGCTAAAACTGAAGCAGGATTAGAAGAATAATGAAAATCAATAAAATCAACTTTATGTTTTGTAAAAATATTATTGTTTTTTATTTTTTTAAGTCCAGATAATATTTCTTCTGAATCCATTCCTAATTTTTTAGCAACAGAAATGGCGCCCAACAAATTAATAATATTTTGTGATCCAACTACATTAGCCTCAACTTTAATTGGTTTTCCGTTTTTAAAACATGTTTTAAATAAAACTTTATCTTTTTTAATCTCAATATTTTCTGGCCAAACATCTTCTTTACTAAAACCATATTTTATATTAGCTATTTCTCTTTTAAATCCACTTCTTATTAACTCTGAATCCCAATTTAAAACTGCTAAACCCTCTTGAGGCAAATAATCAATTAATTCAAACTTAGCTTTAATAATATTTTCCTGAGAGCCAAAAGTAGCTAAATGTTGACTATTAATCCCAGTAATAATCCCTATTTTAGGCTGAGCAATTGAACATAGTAATTTTATGCCTCCCCTATTATACGCTCCCATTTCACAAATAAATATTTCGTGTGTTTCGTTTACTTCTTTTAAAATTGTTTCAGATATACCCATTTCTGAATTATTATTGTCCACAGTTGAAACAACTTTAAATGATTCTGATAAAATTATTTTTAAAAATTCTTTAACTGAACTTTTACCAAAGCTTCCTGTTATTCCAATTGTTGAAAGATTTTCTAATTTTTTTCTTTTATTTTTTGCTTTATTAATTATTCTATTTCTTAAAATAACTGTAATTGGCTGAAAAAAAAGAACAATTAAAGAAACATACAAAGGGATCAACAAATCAATTATTAATAATAAAATTAGAAAAATCTTATTAAGAATAATTGTTTCTTTTAGGAAAACAATTAATAAAAAAAACCCGGCAATCAAAGGAAGAAAACAAAAAAATAATAAGAATAATATTTTATTGGTAAATTCTGGTTTTTTAAATCTTTTTAAGATTAAACTAATAGAGCCGTACAAACAATAACAAAAATAAATTAAAGCAAAAATAATTAATATATTGTCCATTGCAAATCTAACGATTAAAGCAAAAACAAGCAAAATAATCCAATTATTAATTATTTTTTTACCAGCTTCTGTTTTAAAATGAGATAAAAATCTTCCAATATGATAATTTTTTAATTGCCACAAATAAAACCAAAAAAGAATATCTTTAGTAATCTTTAAAAACCATAAAAAAAATAAAGTTAAAATTAAAAAATAAATCATTTTTCAAAAAAATTTAATAAAATATCACACAAATCATCTTTATGATTTCTGTGCGGATTGTGACCCGCACCAACAATTACTTTTAATTGAGAATCTTCTATTAAATTATTCAAAACAAAAGCATCTTCTAAAGGCGTTGCTTTGTCATGCTCCCCCCAAACAATTAAACAATCTTTTTTCAATTTGGAAGCAATATTAGTCATGTCTTCATCTATCACCTTTTTAAATATTTCTTTCATAATAGGATTAGCACGATAATAATCATATGTACCAGCGAACCAATAAGCTGCTTTTTCAAAAAAAGAATAAAAGGGGGTTTTAGAAATAATCTTTGATCCATGTTTAGATAAAGATTTTACTATTCTCTGTCTTAAATTAAGCCTTTGTTTCCTAACTATTGCTGCATCACATAAAACTAATTTTTTAACTAAATCAGAATGTTTTGATGTAAATTTTAAGGCTAAAGCGCCTCCAAAAGAATGTCCTAATAAATAAAAATTACTAATTCCTATTTTTTTAACAAAAGATTCTAAAAACTTAACATAATCATCAGAACTCCAAATATTATCAGGAGCTGAAGTTTCTCCAAAACCAGGTAAATCCATAGCAATAACCTCAAGCCCTTTTTTAGATAAACAATAAGAAACATCTCTCCATGAATATGATGTAGCTCCCCAACCATGAAATATTAAAACCTTTTTGTTGTTTTTTCCAACAACCCTGTACCTTGTATTAATACCAGAAATTTCTATTGTTTTTTCTTCTAATTCTGTCATCTTTTAATTTCTTTAAAACCCAAATATTTATGAAGAGCTTTAGGAATTTTTACACTTCCATCTTTTTGTTGGTTATTTTCTAACAAAGGTATTAAAACTCTAGGAGTAGCAATACCAGTATTATTTAAAGAATAAGCTAATTTTGTTTCGCCTTGCTTGGTCTTGTATTTAATATTTAATCTTCTTGTTTGAAAATCAAAGAAATATGAAGATGAATGAGTTTCTCTATAACGATTTTGAGAGGGAACCCAGGCTTCAATATCATACTTTTTAACCTGGCCTAATCCTAAATCTCCAGTACAATTCAAAACAACATGATAAGGAATTTCTAATCCTTGTAATATTTCTTCTGCGTTTTTAGTTATTTCTTCGTGTAAACGAATTGATTCTTCTTTACTGTTTTCACATAAAACAACTTGCTCTATTTTCATAAACTCGTGGACTCTTAATATTCCCTGAGTGTCTTTTCCATAACTTCCAATCTCAGTTCTAAAACAAGGAGAAAAACCCATATATTTTAATGGTAAATCTTCTTCTTTCAAAACATCTCCAGCATGATAGCTCATCAAAGGAACTTCTGATGTTCCAGCTAAATACATTCCGTCTCCCAAAGAATAAACTTCATCTTCTTGTTGAGGCAAATATCCTGTTCCAGTTAATGCAGATTCTTTAATTAATGAAGGAGCGATCATCGGGACAAAGTCTTTTTTTCTTAAAACATCCATTGCATATTGCCATATTGCTAAACAAATTAAAACAGCTTCTTTTTTAAGAAAATATCCTCTAAAACCAGCTATTTCTGAACCCTTTTCAAAGTCAATCAAGTCTAAATCTTTTGCTATCTGAATATGATCTTTAACTGTAAAATTAAAATTAGGAACTTTGCCCCATTTTCTTACTTCAACATTGTCTAAATCAGAATCTCCTTCTGGAACTGTTTCATCTGGAATATTGGGGACCAAAAGCATTAATCTCTTATATTCTTCATCAAGCTTTTTAAATACTTGATTTTGATTATCTGAATTAATGTCTAATTCCTTCATTTGAGAAATAATAGTTTTCCTATCCTCATCTTTTTCTGCTAATTGAATTCTTTTGTTAGCTTGATTTTTAATAGCATTTAATTCTTCAATTGATTTTATCAACTCTCTTCTTTTCCTATCAACTTCTAAAAAATATTCGACATCAAAATTAATTTTCTTTTTTCGAGAAGCTTCTTTTATTAATCCAGGATAATCTCTAATAAGCTTAATGTCTAACATAGTTTAAAATATTAGTATTATAAGCATATAATACCAATTTAATAAAAAAATTACAAATATAGAAAATTATTCTTTTGTTTTCATCAAAGGAAACAAAATAACCTCTCTTAAAGAATTAGAGTTGGTAATCATTAAAACAAACCTATCAATTCCTAAACCAAAACCAGCTGCTGGAGGCATGCCATATTCTAAGGCTTCAACAAACTCTTCATCAGACCTTTGGGCTTCTTCAAAACCACCTTTAAACATTTTTTCTTGCTCTTTAAATCTTTTCTCTTGTTCGACTGGATCGTTTAATTCAGAAAAAGCATTAATTATTTCTGCCCCACAAACAATAACCTGAAAACTGGCTAATTTATTTTCATCTAAATTCTTTGCTAATGGTTGAAAACCATAAGGATGATGAGTAACAAAGGTTGGTTGAATTATTTTTGGTCGACAATATTTTTTATATATTTCATCAGCAATATTTGCTTTATCAGCTCCTTTTTGAATATCTATCCCTAATTCTTTAGCTTTATTTAGTAAGGATTCTTTATTTATTTCTTCATATTTGATATCAGTATATTTTTCTAATAATGAAAAAAATTCTATTCTTTCCCATTGACCTGAAAAATCAACTTCATTTTCTCCATAATTTATAGTTGTAGAACCTAAAACATTCTTTAAAACTTGCTGTATCATTTTCTCGGTTAATTTCATTAATTCTTTATAATCAGCATATGCCCAGTAAAACTCAAGCATTGTAAAATCAGGATTATGAAACTTATCAACTCCTTCGTTTCTAAAACATTTTCCTATTTCATATACTTTTTCAAAGCCTCCCACTATTAATCTTTTTAAATACAATTCTGGAGAAATTCTTAAAAAAACATCTAAATCAAAAGCATTAATATGTGTTTTAAATGGCTTTGCTCTTGCCCCTCCGTAAATTGTTTGTAGTATTGGTGTTTCTACTTCAAGAAATCCATTATTATCAAGAAAATTTCTAATTTCTTTTACTGTTTTTGATCTAATTTCAAATTTTTTCTTTGTTTCAGGAGAAAAAATTAAATCAAGATATCTTTTTCTGTATCTTTCTTCAATATCTTTAAGGCCGTGCCATTTTTCAGGCAAAGGTCTTAAACTTTTAGAAATCATCTTAAAATCTTTTCCTTCAAGGGTTTTTTCATTTCTTTTTGTTTTAAAAACAAATCCTTTTACTTCAATAAAATCCCCTATATCAAAATTATTTAAAAAAAACTGATAATTATTCTCTCCTAATCTATCTTTAGCAAACATGGCTTGCATTTTTCCTGTTCCATCTTCAAAATCAAAAAAAGTCAATGCACCGTGAGTTCTCATTGTTTTAATTCTTCCCACTAAAATAATTTCTTTTTCAAGAAAATTATCAAAATCATTTAAAATAGTCTCTATTTCATGAGTTCTTTGAATGCTTATTGGATAAGGATAAAGACCTAATTTTTTTAATTTTTCTCTCTTCTCTACCCTATTTTGTCTAATTTCTTCTGAAGTTGACATATTAAGCAATTTTCAAAACTTTATATTTAGTAGTTCCTTTTGCTGTATTTATTTCTACTTGCGCTCCTTGAGGCTTGTTCAAAAGAGCGTGGCCTAAGGGGGACTTAAAAGATAATCTTTTTTCTAAGGGATTAGCTTCTTCTTCTCCTACAATTTCATATGTTTCTTCTGTTTTGCCATCAGTTAGTGTTACTCTTGATCCAACCTGAACCCATCCATTATTATCTTGCTTTTTAATTATCTTAGCACTACTGATTAATTTTTCCAACTCAGCAATTTTTCCTTCAATAAAAGCTTGATTTTCTTTTGCTTCATCATAAGCAGCATTTTCTGATAAATCACCAAAAGAAATTGCCTCTTTTAATTCATTGGCAATTTTAATTCTTTCTTCTTTTTTTAATCTTTCTAATTCTTTCTTTAATTTTTCTAAACCTTCTTTAGTTATATATTTATCTTCCATAATGTTGTATTAATTATTATCCAATAATATATCATATATTTGAAACAAATCAATAGTAAAATAAAAACACTCTAAAAA
>JAQUWR010000014.1 GCA_028692745.1 Minisyncoccota bacterium | reverse complement strand
GGTCAAGAAGAATATATATTGGCAAGATTTGATATTTGTAGTGTTTTGTTTGAAAAAAGATTAATTTTTTTTAAAAATGATTTTATTGTTATAATCACCTTAAAAGCAGATCCTGAATTAATGATTAATGAGAATCCAGAATATTTTAAAGATTATTATGATTGTAAGGCATGGAAAGAAAACGCTATGCTTGATTTTTATAACAATATAAACAATAATAAAGGTGTATTAACTAATCAATGGATAAATAACTTTAATAATATTATAAACAGCATAACTTTTAAATAATCATGAAGAAACCAATCAATAAATACATAGATCACACTAATATTAAGCTAGACGCTAAAAAACAAGACATTATTAAAACTTGTGATGAGGCCAAAGAATATGGTTTTAGGGGGGTATGCATTAGACCTAAATGGGTTAAAACAGTATCTAAGGAATTACAAGAAACTGATATTAATGTTGTTGTATTAATTGATGATCCAATAGGGGATAGTGACCATAAAACAAGAGTTGCTATGTGTAAAAAAGCTAAAGAAGATGGAGCCAATGATCTTGATATTGTTGTTTCAATACCTGATATTAAACATGAGAGATGGGAAAAAATAGAAAAAGATTTAAAAGAAATATGCAAAATCGGATCAACTAAAGTAATTATTGCTTCAGGAATGTTAACTGATGATGAAATTGCTAAGGTTTCTGCAATAATTAAAACATCTGGAGCAATTTGCGTTAAAACAGCTACTGAAAAAGATCCACTAGAAAATAGAGAACTAGAAGAAAAAGCAAGACATTTAAAAATAATGAGAAAAAATGCTCCAGGACTATTAATTAAAGCTTCTGGAAAGATTCAAACCTTAAAAGATGTTAATAAAATGATTAAAGCTGGAGCTGATATTATTGGCTCAAGCAGTGGAGTTAAAATAATGAAAGAAGCAAAAAAATATGTATAAAGCAACCATTGGCTTAGAAATACACTTTGAATCAAAAACAAAATCTAAAATGTTTTGTTCTTGCCCTAATGAAGAATGGAATTCTTTAGAAGAAAAACCAAATACTAATATTTGTCCTGTTTGTACTGGTCAACCAGGAACATTACCTGTTATTAATGAAGAAGCGATTAATAAAATAATAATGACTGGATTAGCCCTAAATTGTGAAATTGCTAAACAATCAAAATTTGATAGAAAAAACTATTTTTATCCTGATTTACCTAAAGGATATCAAATATCTCAATATGATATGCCTTTTTGCACTAATGGATACTTAGATATTACTCTGGACAACGGAGAAAAAAGAAAAATTAGGATTACTAGAATTCACATGGAAGAAGATACTGGTAAATTGCATCACCTTAAAGGTAAAACTTTAGTTGATTTTAATAGAGCTGGAGTTCCTTTAATGGAATTAGTAACTGAGCCAGATATTCATTCTGGAGAAGAGGCAAAGAAATTTTGTCAGGAATTACAATTAATATTAAGATATTTAGATGTTTCAGCTGCTAATATGGAAAAAGGACAGATGCGTTGTGAAGTTAACATATCAATCAGTAAAGATAATACTTTAGGAACAAAAGTAGAAATTAAGAATTTAAATTCTTTTAAAGTAGTAGAAAAATCAATTGATTATGAAATTAAAAGACAAACAGAAGTATTAGAAAAAGGAGAAAACATAATTCAAGAAACAAGAGGCTGGAATGATATGAAAGGAGAAACATATCCACAAAGAGAAAAAGAAAATGCTCATGAATATAGATATTTTCCTGAACCAGATTTACCATTAATTACTATTGATCAGAAAAAAATAGAAGAAATACAAAGAAAAATACCTGAATTACCCAACCAAAAAAGAAAAAGGTTTAAAGAAGAATTTGATTTAGATGATAAAACAATTGAATTCTTTGTTAAAGATAATGTCTTGGATGATTATTTAGAAAAAGCAGCTTCTGAGTCAAGTTGTTGGGCTAAAGATAAATCATGCAACAGAGACAATAAAGAAATTATTAAACTTTGTGCTAATTATTTAACAACTGATTTGCAATACCTTTTAAAGAATGCTTCAGAGCCAATTAAAATTGAAGAAAGAATTACCCCTGAAAACTTTGGCGAATTTATTTGCCTTATTAGTCAAGACAAAATATCTAGTAAAATCGCTAAAATAGTGTTAGAGGAGATGTTTAATACTGGTAAAGATCCTTCTCATATTATTAAAGAAAAAGAATTAACTCAAATTGAAGACGAAGGAGAAATTGAAAAAATTATTGAAGAAACTTTAGAAAATAATCAAAAAGCAGTTGAAGATTATAAAAAAGGAAAAGAAAACAGCTTTACTTTTCTTGTTGGACAAATAATGGCTAAATCAAAAGGAAAAGCTAATCCACAAAAAGTCGCAGAAATTTTAAAAAGCAAATTAACTTAAAAAAATGAAAGTATTAAAAATTGGAGCAACCTGGTGTGTTGGTTGTAAAATAATGGGGCCAAGATGGAAAGAAATAGAAAAAGAAAATCCTTGGCTTGAAACAGAATATTATGATTTTGATGAAAATAAAGAGCTTGTAGATAAATTACATATTACTGCTATGCCCACTTTTGTTTTTCTAAACAAAAAAGGTGAAGAAATTGATCGTTTGACTGGAGAAATAGAAAAAGATAAATTAATAGAAACTATCAATAAATACAGAGATGAATAATAGTTTTAATTAATAAAAAATACCCAATAAAAGGTATTTTTTAATTATTGACTTTTCAAACTAAAAGTATTAATTAGATATAAGAGCTTAGCTCTTTTACATTGGTGAGTTTAATGAAAAAAATAGTAAGCATAATGGTTTTAATTCTTTTTGTTTCTATTTGTTTTTCTGGCTGTACAACAAGTACATTAGAAGAAAATGGATACAAAGAACAAGAAGAAATTATTACAGGTACTGTTGAAAAAATCAATCAAAATATGATTGGTCAACGTTATGTACGTCTTGACCATAATCGGATTATAAAATTTGATATTAGTGATCAAACAATTGACAGTAAAATAGTAATAATAAAAAATGAATCACAATTAAGATATGTCTTGGAAATTGAAGAAGGGGACTACTGTGAATTTGAACTTAAAAGACATGTTAATGTCTATTATCCATGCCAAGATGTTCAATGGGAACTAACTAAGCTTACGATTATTAAAAATGACTAAAATAGTCATTTTTTAAATATTGTTTTAGGAATAAATTTTTTTATTTTCTCTTCAGCTTGTTTTTGGTTTTTAACCCATTTAATGTTTTCTTTTTTAAACCAAGTCATCTGTCTTTTAGCAAACTTTATGGTGCTTGAAATAATGTCTTGTTTAATTTCTTGTGTTGACTTATCTTGTTTCCATTCTTGATAGCCAATTGTATTTAGGTTTGGATTATTAGGATATTTGGAGATTAATTTTTTAGCTTCTTTTTCTAATCCTTGTTTAATCATTTGATTGGTTCTTTTTGTAATATTTTCTTCTAATTCTTTCTTTGTTTTTTTAATTCCAATTTGAATTACATCAAACAATGGTTCTTGTTTTAATCTTGGAAAAGGTTTTCCTATTTCAAGACAAACTTCAATTGCCCTAATTAATCTTCTTTTATTGTTTTTGTCTATTGTTTTTGATCCTTCTTTGTCTAATTTTTCATACATACTAAATAATTCTTCTTTAGTTTTAGATTCTAATTTATTTCTGATTTTTAAATTAGGCTCAACCTTTGGAAAATCTAAATTATCTACTATTGCCTTAATGTATAGTCCAGTACCACCAACAAGAATTGGTATTTTTCCTTTTTCAATAATTTTATTAATAGCTTCAATTGCTTTTTCTTTATATACTGCCACATTAAAATCATCTTTTAAAGAAACAATGTCTATTAAATAATGAGGATGCTTGGGCTTAGAAGTTCCAATATTCATTTCTTTAAACACTGTTCTGGAGTCAGCAGAAACAAGCTCTCCATTAAACTTCTTAGCTATCTTAATTGCTAAATCAGTTTTACCAGATGCAGTTGGACCTAAAATTACAATTAACTTGTCTTTTACTAATTCTCCATCAAAACCAAAAGCTCTAATATTAGTAATTTTTACTTTTACAAATCTTCCAATCAATGTTTCGGGTCCTTTGAATTTAATTGTTTTGTATTGTTTTGTTTTTCCCAATAAATATTCTTTATTTTTTTCTAAAACTAAAACTTGAACTGTTTTTCCTTTAAACTTCTTGTTGTTTTCTAAAGCTGTTTTCTTTAACACCTCATTTATTTCCTTGTCTCTTTGTTTTTTAATCTTTTTAGGAACATTATCTTCCATTTTTTTATAACATAAAGACTCTGGACGAGGCGAGTACTGAGAAATATATGCCATATCAAATTTAACTAATTTCATGGCTTTAAGGGTATTTTTAAATTGAGATCTTGTTTCTCCTGGAAAACCCACTATTATATCAGTAGAAATAGTTAAATTCTCTTGTTTTTGGGCCTTAAAAGCGTTTCTCAGAGCCTTTGCTAGCTCAATATATTGATTTACTGTATAAGGCCTATTCATGGCTTTTAAAACCTTATTATCCCCGGATTGCATGGGTAAATTAATATATGGTGTAATATGCTTGCTTTTAGCTAGGGTTTTAATTAAATTACAAGAAAAATCCTTAGGATGAGGACTAGTAAATCTTAACCAAAAATCACCTTTAATTTTATCAATCTCTTTAATTAGTTGAGAAAAATCTATTTCAGAGTAATGATAATCATTAACATTTTCTCCTAAAAGCCATATTTCTTTATATCCTTTTTTTACTAATTCATTAACTTCTTTTAAAATTTCTTTGTAATTTCTAGAAATTAGTTTTCCTCTAGTATAGGGGACAGCACAATAAGTACAAAAATTACTACAACCAAAAGAAATAGGAACATTGGCAATAAAATCATTTTCATACTTTGGAGTAATGGATAAATAATTTTTTTTTATCTTTAAGTTCTTTTTTAATAATTTTGGCCACTGGTACATATTTCTTTTATCTAAAACAAAATCAGCAAAAGCTTTAAGCTTAATTTTATCTGGTTTTAAAATACAACCAGTAACTATTATTTTTAATTTTTTATTTTTCTTTTTTAATCTTTTAAATTTAGAGTATAAGCCATAAACTCGATCAACAGCTGATTGTCTTACTGAACACATATTAATTACTATTAAATCTGCCTCATTTACATCTTTAGTTAAAGAATAATTCATTAATTCTAAAACAGCACTAATTCTTTCAGAATCAGATATATTCATTTGACAACCAAATGTAATAATATGATATTTCATTAAAGCAATAATACATATATTTTTACTTATTGACAAGATATAAAAAAAGAGCCCAACAAATATATCATTGTTGAGCATAAAAAGGGTTATACTGGACAGAGAGGACGTTGGCCACCTAGATTATTTAATCTGATGACCTAGTTAAATAATACTTATATAAATATTATTAAATTAGGCCACCAAAATTAAGACTTTAAATGAACATTATCTATTATACATATTTATTTAATTTTGTCAAGGGGGGGGTTATTTTCTAAAATCAAGACCACATTTTTTGTTATAAAAGTCCCATTCATCACATTCTGTTCCATCAGGGAATTGACATACTCCATATTGGCTTCCATCACTATTTTTTCTAAACTCTAAAGTATATCCTGAGTTTATACAATACTCTGAAGCTGGATTAGCAATACTTGTTTCAGAATTAGAATTAGTATTTTCACATTTACCCTTGCTTTTTACTTTTACACCAGCATTATCAGCATTACATTTATTAGAATATGTTTTTCCATTTTCTCCACAAACAGGATCATATTCAGTTGTGCAATTTTGTTCGCAAGATTTTTTACAAATTCCAACATTACTTGCATCTGTTGTAGAAACTGGACAAAAAACTAAACCAGAACAACATTCTTGTTTATTTTTTAAGGCCTTTTCATTTTCTTTTACGCAAGCTTCACATTCTCCGTTATAATCTATTATTACTCCTGCTTTTCTTGCTTCACAAGCATTAGAATATGTTTTTTCATCTTTTCCGCAAACAGGATTATAGACTTGAGTACAAATAATATCATCCCTATTGATTCTATTAACTATTTGACTTTGAATATTATCAAGTATTTTTTTTGATTCTGGAGAAACATTTAAAGATTGAAATTGATTTAAGACTTTTTCAAAGTCAATTTCATCTCCTGATAAAACATCTTGAGCCAATTGATTTAATTTAGCTGTATCTTCATCTGATATGTCTTTTAATTGATTAAAAGCTGATTGATTTTCATTAATAATTTTTTTAGCAAAGTCCTCAACAATCATTTTTTGATAAACCCCATTATTTTTTAATGCTTCTCTGTGTTCTTCAATCTTTTGTTTTTGTTCTTCGGTTAAATTAGAATTATCAATGTTTTTAGTGATTAATTGTTCCTGAATTTGAACAATTGCTTTTTTATTTATCGCATCAGGAAGTTTTTCTTCCATTTTATTTAATATTTCTAGCTTTTTAACTTCATTAGTTCCTTGATTTTGAAGTTGTTCTTGTATTTTTTCTTTAACTTGTTCTGCATTAGCAACACTAAAAGAAGCATTGGTTAAATTCTCTAAAACTTTTTCTTTAACTTCTTGTATTTTTTCTTTATTTTGTATTTGATTTTCTATTTTTTCTAAAACAGTTTGATGCAATAAATTATTATTAGTTATTTTATCAAGCAAAGCTTCGTTGTTAGGATTATTTTTATTTAAAGTTGAAGCATAATTAGTTAATTTATCTGTTTCCTCTTTATAATTTTTAAGAGCCTTATTAACAGCATTTTCATTATCTGGCTTATTTTCAGCTACTTTTTTTGCTTCAACTAATTTTTGATTAGCAAAATCAAGTCTTAGTTCTGCTTTTTTGACTGGATTAAATGTAAAAAACATTTGTACTTCTCGACCAACATTTTTTAAAAAGTAAAAAGGGCTATCTGGCAGAAGGCTAGGGGAAGGCAAATCTAGTTCTTGAGCATTAGCAAATGTAAAAAAACAAAAGAAAACAAACAAACAAGTTAATATTCTTTTCATGTTATTTTTCTTTAATTATTATGTTTTTAAATTCTTCTATAGTTTTTGTTCCAAGGTCTCCATGACTTCGTTTTCTAATACTAATTGTTTTAGCGGTTTCTTCTTTTTCTCCAACAATTAATAAATAGGGCGTTTTTTCCATTTCACCTTGTCTAATTTTTTTTGAAATAGTTTCTTTTTCATCAGATATCTGTATTCGATAATCTTTTAATTGTTCTTTTATTTCTTTAGCATAATCAATAAACTTATCGCTAACTGGAAGTATTTTTATTTGAATAGGGGACAACCAAAAAGGAAAAGCCCCAGCATAATGTTCAATCAAAAGACCAATAAATCTTTCAAAAGATCCAAATAAAGCCCGGTGCAACATATATGGTTTTTCTTTTTCTCCTTTTTCATTAACAAAGGTCATATTAAACCTTTCAGGAAGATTAAAATCAAATTGCAAGGTAGAACATTGCCATTCTCTTCCTAAAACATCTTTAATTTTAAAGTCTAGTTTTGGTCCATAAAAAGCAGCTTCTCCTAATTCTTCTTTAAAATTTAATTTCTTTTCTTTGGCAACTTTCCTTAAAACTGATTCTGTAAAATTCCAACCAGCATCATTTCCAGCATATTTATCTTTGTCTTTAGGATCCCTTAAAGAAAGATAAACATTAACTGATTCTACGTCAAAACCAAAAGCCTTGTACATGAAAAGTATAAAATCAATTACTTTTTTTAATTCTTCTTCTACTTGATCTTTTCTGCAAATAATATGAGCATCATCTTGAGTAAATCCTCTAACTCTGGTTAAGCCAGAAAGCTCTCCTTTTTTTTCAAACCTGTAAACAGTTCCTGCCTCAGCCCAACGCAAAGGAAGTTCTCTATAGGAATGAGGCTTACTATTATATATTGAAACATGAAAAGGACAATTCATTGGTTTTAATAAAAATTGTTCTGATTCTGTGTTTTCTTTTTTGTTTTGCAAATCTTCAAGAGATTGACCTGTTTCTAAGGGTGGATACATTGACGAAGAATAAAAACCCCAATGACCAGAGTGCTCCCATAATCGACGATTACCAATATGCGGAGTTCTAACTAATTCATAATCATTTTCTAAGTGTTTTTTATACCAAAAATCTTCAATTATTCTCCATAAAATTGCCCCTTTGGGATGCCATAAAATTAATCCAATTCCTACTTCTTCGTCTGTATTAAATAAATCTAAGTCTTTGCCTATTTTTCTATGATCTCTTTTTTCTGCTTCTTCTCTTAATTTTAAAAAGTTTTCTAATTCTTCTTCTGTATTAAAAGCTAAACCATAAATCCTAGTAAGCATTGGATTATTTTCATTGCCTCTAAAATATGCTCCAGCAACTTTATCTAACTTAAAAGCTTTTGAGTTTAATTCTTTAGTTGATTCAACATGAGGACCACCGCATAAATCAATAAAATCTCCTGTTTTATATATTGTAACTTTATCGGTTTCTATGTCTTTTAAAATTTCTAATTTATATGGTTGATCTTTAAATAATTTTTTAGCTTGTTCTTTTGTAATTTGTTCTTTTTCAAAAGCAATATCTTTTTTAATAATCTCTCTCATTTTCTTTTCTATTTTTTTCAAAGATTCTTCAGTAATTGGTTTTTCAGTCTCAAGGTCATAATAAAAACCATTATCAATAGCAGGACCTGTTCCAAATTTAACATTTGAATAAAGCTCTTTAATACTTAAGGCTAAAATATGTGCAAGAGAATGTCTTATTGTTTCCATATATTTTTTATGATTCTAATATTTCTTCAATTTCATTAGCAATTATTTTAGGTGAACCGTCTTTTATATCGGTCTTACCTGTAATTGTAACTATTTTATTTTCTTGAAAAAGTTCTGGCATTTTTTCAATCATAGAGGGGAAAACCACAACCTCAATTCTATCAGTTAGATCTTCTAATTTAATAAACATCATTGGCTGGCCTTTTTTAGTAATAATCCTTTTAATACTAGATATAATTCCTCCAATCGTAACTGTTTCTCCCTGAAGAATATATCTTTCTCTGGGGTTAATGTGTCTCTGACCACTTAAATCAGCATTAACTCTTTTAATAGACATTGCCATGTTGTCTAATAATTCTTTATGTTTTTCTAAAGGATGCCCGCTAACGTATAATCCAAGCAATTCCTTTTCCCAGTTTAACTTATCATATTCATTTATTGCGTCAACACTTTGCATAGTAAAATTAACTGACATAGTAGTTCCTCCGAAAAGGCCTTTTTGACCGCTTTCTTTTATTTTCTTATCATCTTTAGACCATTGAATAAGGCTTTCTATATTAGATAATATTTTATTTCTTTCTTCTAAAGAATCAAAAACACCAGCCTTAATTAAACTTTCTAAAGATTTTTTATTTAAAACTTTACCATTAACCCGAGTTACAAAATCTTGAATTGATTCAAATCTACCGTTTACTTTTCTTTCGTCAATAATTTGTTCAACAATATTATAACCAACATTTTTAATTGCTGTTAGACCAAACCTAATCTCGTTCTTGTCTGGAACCACACTAAAGTTACTAAAACTTTCATTAATATCTGGTGGTAATACTTCTAGCCCCATTTTATTACATTCTTGAATTAATGTAGCAATTCTTTCAATATCAGAACTTTCAGAGGTTAATAAAGCAGCCATATATTCAACCGGATAATTGGCTTTTAAATAAGCTGTTTGGTAAGCAATAATAGCATAACAAGCAGCATGACTTTTATTAAAAGAATATCTTGCAAATGGTTCAATCCAATGCCATATTTCTTCTGCTATTTTCTCATTAATGTTATTTGTCTTCATGCCATCAACAAACTTTTCTTTTTGTTCCATTAAAAGTTTTTCAATTTTCTTTCCAATGGCTTTTCTTAAGATATCAGCCTCTGATAAAGTAAAACCAGCCATGTCTTGAGCAATACGCATAATTTGTTCTTGATACAAGGGAATACCATAAGTTGATTCTAAAATAGGTTTAAGTTTTGGATGAATATATTTTATAGTTGCTTTATTATGTTTTCCTCTAATATAGTCTGGAATGTGTTGCATTGGACCTGGACGATAAAGAGCAACCATGGCAATAATGTCATCAATTTCAGTTGGCTTTAATTGTTTTAAATATCTTCGCATTCCATCGCTATTGTGCACCAAAAAACCATTAGCAACAAAATTATTACCCGGAGCTTCCATGGCTATGTCATAGGTCATCTCCTTGCCACAATATTTTATTTCTTTTATTTTAACAAATTCAAAACTTTTTTCTGGTATTTTAGGACATTCCCAGCTCACCAAATCTTTATACTTTAACGCTAACTCTGCAAACCTGGTTGTATCTATTAAAACAAAATTTAAATAAGGATATTGTTTTATAAAAAGGTTTATCTTCTCTTTATCTAAGTCATGCATCCATCCTTTAATTTCATAAAAAGTATTTTTCTCTGGAACATAAAAATCAGGAGTATAATTAATAATTTCTCCGTTTTCTCTTTTCAAACTAAAAGTTTTTGGTTCGTATTCGTAATCTAAATTATATAATTTTAAAATTCTGGCAAAATCTGCTTCCCATGAAGAACGAACATAGTGACCCAAGTCTTCTCTAAATCCTCCTTTTCTATGATGAGGAGACTTGCCAAACATTGGATTATTTTCGCCCCTAACTCTTTCAGAGTGTGCTCTCTTAAATTCATCAGCTCTTTCTTTACCCCATAATTCTTCTAAAGATCTTCCTTTTAATGCTTTTGATATTTTTATAGCAGTTTCTCTCCATTTTTCATTATTTTCTATGGTTATTCCATAGTTCCATGGTTTACCACCTTGTTCATAAAAAGCTTTTTTTGCTTTACTAATATTCTTTCTAGAATATCCTTTACTTGGATTCTTATAATAACTTGCGGAACACTTATAACAAAAATTGCTTCTTCCTTCTTTCTGACCATCGATTTGTTTACCACATTTTTGACAAGTATTATAAATTAAATGTTTTGCCTTGTTTTTCATTAAAATCTCATCTCCTTTTTTCAAGTCTTTTAATTTTTTCCACCCATTTCTGGTTAAAAAATAATGATTTTTTGTAGATTTTATATACCAATCATTTTCTGCAATCAATGTATATACATCTTTTTCTCCGCTTTTTAAAACATCTACTATTTTATTTAAATGCGCTTTACCGTCACCAAAATATACAGAAGTTAATCTTTGTCTATCTTTTTGTTCGTATAGTTTTTTAATGGTTGTATTTGAAACAATAGTATCTCCACTCAAACATTCTAATTGAAATACGCCAACACAGTCTCCTTTTCTAAAAATATCAAATGTTTTTTTATCATCCAGTGAAATTTTTTCAATATCAATATTTTTTCCTCTTACAGCATAAATTCTTTTTAAGGTTTCCTCAATAATAGTTAAGTTCTTTAAGCCCAAGAAATCCATTTTTAATAATCCCATGCTTTCAATAGCATGCATTTCATATTGAGTAACAATTGCATTTTCATTCTGAGTAGGGTGTTGTAAAGGAACAAGATTATCTAAAGGAAACCTTGAAATTACAACTCCGCAAGCATGAGTTGAAGCATGTCTTGCACAACCTTCAATCTTTAAAGCTAAATCAATTAATTTTTCTGCTTCAGTGTCGTGCTCATATAAGTCTTTAAATTCTGCAATTTTTTCTAAAGTATCTCTTAAAGTAAAACCTAATGGAATCATTTTAGCAATTTTATCACAATAACTATATTGATAATCAAGAGCTCTACCAACATCTCTAATAGATGCTCTAGCAGCCATGGTTCCAAAAGTAATAATTTGAGCTACTCTATTGCGTCCATATTTTTCAGCTACATAATTAATTACTTCGTCTCTTCTTTTATCAGTAAAATCAAGATCAATATCAGGAGGGGAGATTCTGTCTGGATTTAAAAATCTTTGAAAGTATAAATTATATTTTAATGGATCAACATTGGTAATATTAGTTAAATAAGCTACAATTGAACCACCAGCTGAACCTCTACCTGGGCCAACAACAATTCTATTTCCTTTTGCCCAATTAACAAAATCTTGAACAATTAAGAAATAATCTGAAAAGCCAGCTTTATCAATTACACTTAATTCATATTCTAATCTTTCAATTATTTCTTTTAATTTTTCGCTTTTTATTTCTTTGTTTTCTTTTTCTTTTAAAACATTATCAATTATTTTATCTAATTCACTGCTTTCAATATTGTATTTTTCTTTAATTCCTAAATAACAAAGCTCTCTTAAATATCTAATACTTGTTTTATTGTCTGGCACATCAAACATAGGCAACTTTATTTCACCTAAATTCATTTCAAAACTACACATTTCAGCAATTTTTAATGTATTTTTTATTGCTTCAGGAACATCTTTAAAGTCTTCTATCATTTCTTCCTGACTTTTAATAGAAAAATTATCTTCTTTCATTGTTAATCTTTCTTTATCGTTTCTGTCTGCGCCAGTATTAATCAGCATTAAAATATCTTGAGCTTCAGCATCATCTTTTCTAGCATAATGACAATCATTAGTTGCAACTAAAGGAATATTTGTTTTTTTAGACAATTCAATTATTAATTTATTGGCTTTTTCTTGATCAGGTAAATAAGGGTGGTGTTGAAGCTCTAAAAAGAAGTTTCCTTTACCAAATATTTCTTCATATTCTAAAGCTGCTTTTTCGGCTTCTTCTGCTTTACCAAGTAATAATAATCTGGGAACTTTTCCTTGCATACAAGCACTTAAAGCAATAAGTCCTTCAGAATATTTTTTAAGGGTTTCTATATCAATTCTTGGCTTATAATAAAAACCTTTTAAATGAGACTCTGTAACTATTTTTACTAAATTATCATAACCTTTTTGATTTTTAACTAATAAAACCAAATGATATCTCTTGCCGTCAGCATGAGATTCCTTGTCTTCCATTCCTCTTATTGATTCATAGACTTCGCAACCAATAATTGGCTTAATTCCTCTTTTTTTTGCTTTTTCATAAAATTCAACTGCTCCATAAACAACACCGTGATCAGTTAAAGCCACGGAATTCATTTCTAATTCTTCAATTCTATCTAAAATATCATCTATCTTAGATAAACCATCTAATAAAGAATAGTGAGAGTGAACATGTAAGTGTATAAATTTGCTCATTTTTAGTTTATGGTTTTTCCTTTAATGTCAATATTTTTAGCTTCTGTATTTTTAAATTTAGCTTTTTTTAAGTTCAAATCTTTTCCCACAGCTATTTCATCTATATCTAAAAGCCCATCTATGTTTATTTCTTTTAAGTCTACGTTTTCTCCTATACTAGATCCATCCATTATTAAATCGCCCTTAACCGTAAAATTATTATACGATACATTTTTAATTTTTGCATTTTCTAAAAATATACTACCTTTTACTTTTCCTTTAGCTAAACTTAAAAAACCATGATTTTCTAAATTGTTTCCCAAAATATCTTTTTGTATTTGAGCGCCAACCAAATTAATAGCTCCTTTGATTTTTGCATTTTCTAAAATTAAACTTCCGTTTATTTTAATGTTAGCTAAATAAAGAGAACCCTTAATTAAACAATTTTTAAAACTAAGGTCGCCACCAACAAGAACATCTCCTAAAAATACTTGTCCTTCAATGGTTGCATCATCAAAAATAATACTTGTATTGAGTATTTCATTAAATATAGAAAAAGAAGACAAGGTTTTCTTAGAAAAATCAGCTGGTCTACCTTCTCTTTGAGCGTTTCTTAATTCTTCTTCTGTTTGCTGTTGACTTAATATTGTCTTTTCCATTTTTTAGGCTTGTGATATTATTAAATTATTATATCTTAATTTAAAAAATGATTCAAGAAGAAAAAAAGCTTTGGAAAAAAGGATTAAATCTCATAGTTGGGATAGATGAAGCAGGAAGAGGCCCTTTGGCTGGACCAGTAGTTGCAGCTGCTATTTTAATTAATCAAAAAGACTTTAATTTATTAAAAAACAATAAATTAATAAAAGACTCTAAACAATTATCTGAAAAACAAAGAGACCGAGCTTATAATTTTATAATCAATAAAATAAAATTTGGAACAGGCATTGTCTCAGAAAAAGAAATAGATAAAATTAATATTAGAGAAGCAACTAAAAAAGCAATGGTTAAGGCAATAAAAAGTCTTGAAAAGAAAACTAAAATTGATTTTATTATTCTTGATGGAAACATGTCTTTAGATGTTAAATATAATCAAAAACCAATAATTAAAGGAGATCAAAAAGTATTATCTTGTAGTGTGGCTAGTATTGTTGCCAAAAAAACAAGAGATAAAATAATGATTAAATATGATGAAAAATATCCTTTATATAATTTTAAAAAACATAAAGGTTATGGAACCAAAGAACATTACTCAAATATTAAAAAACATGGTATTTGTGAAATACATAGAAAAAGCTTTCGCTGTTGACAATTAGCTTAATATATTGTATTTTTAAAGTGGTGGAAACATGGATCCAATACTAATTATTCGCTTTCGCTGTTTTGAAAAAAACAGTGGAAAAAACTTTCCCCGAAGAGAAAAAAATATCAGGCAAGCGCTTGCAAAAACTGCTGGAGAACTTATTTCCCCCAAAATACTTGCTGAAGACTTTTCAGCAGAGCTGATTAAAGAGCTTCAGAAAGAAAAAAATCCTCAAAAAAGAAATAGCTTAATAATAAAGGCTATAAAAGAGGTAGGTAATTCTTAATTGAATTACTTTTTTTTGACTTTTTTCTTTTTTTGTATATTATTATAATGTCAGACTAAAACTGACAAGAGGACCTTTAAATGGACATCGTTGCAAGAATTTCTGGTAGAAACAGTGCTCTACAAACAATTTTAGAGCAAAAAAACATTAGGTTTACTAATACTAAAAAAGCTATTATTGTTTATCTTCCTGAAGAAAAAAAGGGGGAATATACAGTTCCAGAAGAAATTATTAATATGAAAAAGTATATTTACCTTCCTCTTAGAGAAACTTCTGCTGAATTTTATGCACAAATAGTCTGTACGCCCCAAGGAGAACCCATTATTCCTTATTATAGAAAAGGTAAAAATGCTTACTTTGCAATAAAATGGGCAGCAACTATTATTTATGCATCAAAAGATAGAAAAGGAAAAAGAAACCTTTCCGCTGAAACAATAAAAATCAAAAGGGCTGAAAATAAAATAATTGTTACTCGACAAGAATTATTTGACGAAACAACTCAACTTCCTCGTGCTTTTAGTCGTTATGAAAAAGCTGTAAATGCAGCTATTTCTAAACTGAATTGTTTAAATTGCAATGAACCCCACTATATCAAGACTAAACAGTCTTGATTTTTTTGACAAAAACATTAAAAAATGTATAATTATAATCATTAATGAATAAATAATAAAAACATGGCAGTTCCAAAAAGAAGATTATCTGTATCAAAAAAAAACAGAAGAAGAAGTAATATTTTTCTTAGTGTTCCAAAACTAATTAAATGCTCAAAATGTGGAAAACCAGTATTACCTCATACTGTTTGTGGATATTGTGGTTTTTACAAAGGAAAAGAATATGTTAATGTAATGGCAAAATTAGAAAAAAAAGAACAAAAGAAAAGAGCAAAAGAAATTGAATCTCAAGAAAAAGAAAAAGATTTAAAACCAGAAGAACTTTCAAAAAAATAGTTTATGGCTTCTAGACACTTATCTAGATCAATAGCAATGCAGAGCCTATATGAATGGGATTTTAATTGTTTTAAAAAAGAACTAAAAGAAATAACTGAAAAAAACATTCAAGAATTTGGTGCTGGATTAGAAGAATTTAATTTAATCTGGGAACTTGTATTGGGAATAAAAGAAAAGAAAGACCATATTGATCAGATTATAGCTAAAACAGCGCCTGAGTGGCCCCTAGAACAAGTTAATATTTTAGATAGAAACATCTTAAGAATAGGAATATATGAACTACTTTTTGGAGATCCCAAAAGTGTTCCTCCTAAAGTAGCTATTAATGAAGCAATTGAACTGGCTAAAAACTTTGGCGGAGAAAGCTCAAGAAAGTTTGTTAATGGGGTTCTAGGAACAGTTTATAGAGAAATATCACAAGAAGAAGAAAACAATGATTAATTTTGAAGAATTAGAAAAAAACTTAAATATATCTTTTAAAAATAAGGATTTATTAACCCAGGCTTTTTGCCATAGATCATATTTAAATGAAAATCCTGATTTTAAATTATCACACAACGAAAGATTAGAATTCTTAGGTGATGCTGTTTTAGAATTAGTTACTACAGAATATATTTTTACTAATTATCCTGATAAACCAGAAGGGGATATGACTAGCTGGAGAGCTTCTTTGGTTAATGCTAATACATTATACGAAGTTGCTTTAGAAATTAAATTTAATGAATTTGTATTATTGTCTCAAGGAGAAGAAAAAGAAAATGGCAGATCAAAGAAATATATCTTAGCTGATTCTTTTGAAGCTTTTATTGGTTCTTTGTATTTAGATCAAGGATACCAAGCTTGTAAAGACTTTATTGAGAAACATTTAATAAAGAAAAAGCTTGAAGAAATAATTGAAAAGAAATTATATAAAGATCCTAAATCTTTGTTCCAAGAAAGATCTCAAGAAATTGAATCAGTAACTCCAACTTACCAAGTAATAGAAGAAACAGGGCCTGATCATATGAAAAATTTTATTGTTGGCGTATTTCTTAAAGAGCAACTCATTGCTGAAGGAGAAGGATTATCTAAGCATGAAGCAGAATTAAATGCAGCCAGCAAAGCCTTAAAAGTTAAAAAATGGGAATAGGGCTTGAAATATATTTAGTTTTAGTATAATATACCGTTATTAAAAGAATATATACAATATTATGTTAATGATAAGATTATTCAGAATAGGTAAAAAGAAACAGCCATCTTACAAGATCGTTGTTACTGATAAAAAAAATGCTCCAGCAAGGGGTAGATTTGTTGAAGAGGTAGGAACATATAATCCTCTAACAAAAGAGTTCCATGCTAAAAAGGAAAGAGTAGATTATTGGTTAGGAGTTGGCGTTCAAATATCTGATACAGTTCATAATCTTTTTATTGTCAATAAAATTATTGAAGGAAAAAAAAGAAAAATGAATTTTAAGAAAAAAGAAGTTACGGAAGAACAAAAAGAATCAAAAACTCCGGCTACAGTAGTTCCCACCGAAAAATCAAAACCCGCAGAAGCTCCTGTTGAGAAACCAAAAGAAGAACCAAAAGAAGCTCCTGTTGAGAAACCAACAAGCTAGTATTGACAATTATGAGTTTATTGTAAATAATTAATATTGGATGAGGTAGATTGGGTCGAACTACCTAAAAAAAGTAGAATTAATTAAACAAAACAGATTATGGCAGAAGCAGCAAAAGATATAGATTTTCTTGAATTTATTGTTAAAAATTTAGTTGATCATCCAGAAGATGTAAAAGTAGATAGGCAAGTCGATGAAATGGGTGTATTACTTTCAGTGAAAGTAAACCCAGAAGACATGGGCCAGCTTATCGGAAAACAGGGTTCTACAGCCAAAGCGATTAGAAATCTAATCAGAATTATTGGCCTTAAGAATCATGCTCGTGTAAACCTAAAAATTGAAGAACCAGAAGGTGGCTCTCCAAGACAAAAGGTTGAAACCGAGGAAAAACCTTCTGAAAACACAACAACCGAGGATTTTGAAGATTTTAAAATCTAGTTCTCATTACTAAACAAAGACCGCAGATTTCTGCGGTTTTTGTGTATTAAAATTTGATTTTGTTTATATAATCATATAAAATAAAAAAATGAAAGACAAAGGAAAACCAGAATTAATGTTAGTGGCACCAATTGGATCCATGATTTTGGTATTTCTTTTTGGATTTATTATTCAAGGAACTGATTTTATAAAAGATTGGTGGAAATTTATTTTATCTTTATTCTTTTATATAGAACTATTAAGTTTGATTATTTATTATTCTATAGTTAAACATTTCAAAAATATTTTTTATGCACTTAAAAACAATCTTTTTCTTGTGTGTATTGCTTCAATAATAAACATAATTATTATAAACATTAGTCGTCCCGAATTAGAATTAATAGATTTTAATAAATTTAATCTTATAAACTTAGTTATAATCGCTTTTATGATTTTTCCATTTATTGGAACAAAAGTTTTTAAAAAAATACCTTTGCCGATCAGAAGTACGATAGAGGGGCTTATCGGACTTGTGCTCATTTTCAGCATATTAATACTTGGAATCATTGATGCGTCCCTTATTTTAGAGAGCATATACGAATTGACAAATTTATTTAATAAATTTAATTTAAGTTTTTAATTATTAGTATTTTATTATTGATATTGACGATATACTTTAATATTGTATAATCATCAGGACAAAAAACCATCTTCGGGATTGCTTTTTTAATCAAGAATGAGGGAGGAAAATCTGGATATCTTAACATAGGCCTGCTTGTCAACTCTCAATCACGTAAACTAATGAGAATAAAATTCACCCGTGTTCAGAAGTGGGTGCGTAGTATAGCCAAGCTTGTCTTAGTTTCTTTTTTATTTTATACTAAATTCAAAATATGCAATTCGACATTATTACCATATTTCCAAATATTTTTGATTCTTACTTTAAAGAATCTTTAATTAAAAAAGCAATTGATAAAAAACTTATAAAAATTAATATTCATAATTTAAGAGATTTTGCTAATGATGAAAGGAAAACAGTAGACGATAGACCTTATGGTGGAGGATTGGGAATGGTTTTAATGGTTGAACCAATATGTAAAGCATTAAAGAAAATCAAGAAAAAGAATTCAAGAGTTATTCTTTTTACTCCAAGAGGAAAAACATTTAATCAAAAAAAAGCTAATAATCTTAAAAAATATGATCAAATAATCTTTATTTGTGGTAGATATGAAGGAATAGATGAAAGAGTTAAGAAATTAGTTGATGAGGAAATATCAATCGGAGAATATGATTTAATGGGAGGAGAACTTCCAGCAATGATTGTAATTGAAACAATGTCTAGGTTAATTCCTAATGTAATAGGAAAAGAAGAATTATTAAAAGAAAGAGTAACTAAAACAGGGGGATTTATAGAATACCCTCAATATACTAGACCAGAAGTGTTTAATAAATGGAAGGTTCCTAAAGTATTATTATCTGGAAACCATAAAGAAATAGGGGAATGGAGGGATAAAAGAAAAAAGGTTATTGAAAAATAATGAGAAGTTTGCTAATATACTTTCATATCGGGCAAGTACCAAAGTAGTCAAACGGGCCTGACTGTAAATCAGGTGGCTTCGGCCTTCGGGGGTGCAAGTCCCTCCTTGCCCACATGCCTGCCGATGTAGTTCAGTGGCAGAACATTCCCTTGGTAAGGGAAAGGTCGGGGGTCCGATTCTCCCCATCGGCTCCGATTGTTTTTTAAAGATTAAGTAATATAAATATATGGCAGCAAACAAAAAGAAAAAAAGAATAAAGTTGATTTGCAAGGATTGTAAGAAATCTATTTATTTCACTCAGAAATCAAAGGGAGTAGAAGATAAAATAGAATTAAGTAAATTCTGCAAATACTGTAAGAAACATACAATTCA